>JBDSLN010000168.1:0-9972 GCA_039916365.1 Vicinamibacteria bacterium | reverse complement strand
TTGCGGGAATCCGCCTGATAGATCGTGCGCCGCTTGAAGTCGGCCGAAGTGCGATCGAAGACAAGATGGTTCGAATCGCTCCAGCGCAGACCTCCGAATCCGCCGGGCGGTCCGATCGGCACGGCCGGCCCCCCTGCGAGCTTCACGACGTAGGCTTGCGCCGGTGTGCGCTCAGTGATCGTGTAAATGATCTTCGTCCCGGAATAGGCCGGGGTCTCGTCGTGACGAATGCTGCGCGCCACGATGAACGCGAGTTGCGTGCCGTCGGGCGACCAGCTCAGCCCCGCCGCGGCCGCAAGCTCCCCCACCACCTTGCTCTCGGCGCCGCCCGAGAGGGAGCGAACGAAGATCTCAAACCCTCCTTCGCCCGACCGCACATACGCCACGCGCGTCAGGTCGGGGGACGGCGTCATCCCCGTTTCGTTCCCTGGTGTCTGCCAGACCGGCCGGATCTCGGCGCCTGGAGCGATGGGCGCCTGCCAAAGGTCCCCGCCGTAAGAGTAGAACAGCGACGCGCCATCCGCGCTCCAGAAGACGCCGCCTGGCTGCCCCTCCTTAAGGCTCGTGACCGCCCGGGGCTTTTCGCCTGCGCCGACGCCCACCACATACAGGTTGGCGAGGCCGGCCCGATCCCACAGAAACGCCACCGATCGCCCATCTTTGGAAAAGATCGGATTCGAGGGATGCTTGATGTCGATCAGCTGCTCGATGTCCAACGGTGTCTGCGCGAGCGCGCGGGAGGCGCTGAGGGCAAGGGACAGGATCCAGACCAGGCGCGAGGGCGATCGGTTCATGGTGGACTCTTCATTTCGAGTCGAAGGGTCACTTCTTCGGCGGGTTGCGGGCTTCTTCCTTGTTGTAGCAATGGACGAACGGAATGTCGCGCATCGTGAGCACGCCGGGGCGGGCCGACATCACCTTCGGGATCGCGTTGACGGAGATGGCCGCGGTCGCGATGTCGCCCGCGATGCCGCCCTTGACCGTCATGTCCATGGACGGCGAACCGTCGATCACCACGTGATCCCGGGGCGAATCGGCGCCGACATACATGTGAAGGTCGAGGCTGATCACCAACCCTGTTTTCGAATAGCCGCGCGCGCTCTGCTTGATGCCCGCGGCCGTTCCAGCGGCGATGCGGAGATAGTCCGTGTTCAAGTCGCGCGGCGCGATCGCCGGTTCGAGAGTCTCTTCCACTCGGTCCAGTTTGAAGCCGAGCGTGTCGGCGATCATCTGGACGGATTCGGGAAGACCCACGTGACGGACGCTGCCCTCGGCCTTCGCGCGGCTGAACTGCGCGAGCGACAGGCCCGCGCCGACCTTGCGCTGAAGGGGCAGGCGGCGCGTGCCGGCATCGACGATGCGGGTGACGGAAACGCGGGTCACGTTCTCGCAGGGTGCCGTCATGGTGAGGGCCAACGCGTCCATCGCGAAGCCCGGGTTCACGCCGGTGCCAAGAACCGAAACCTTCTTCTTCTTCGCGATCACGTCGAGATCCTTGAACACCTTCAGGTTCGCGGGAACGGGATACGCGAACTCTTCGCACGTCGTGACCACGTTGATGCCGCGGTTGATCAGGGCTTCGATGGTCGCCTTCACGACCTTGGCCGAAGACGTGGTCGAGACGATCGCCACGTCCGCCTTCGCGCTCTTGATGAACTTGACGGGATCGCCCGCCACCTTGATCTTGATCTTCTTGCCGAGGCCAAGCACTTCGCCGAGATCCTTATTGGCCTTCTCGGGAGCCGGGTCGCAAGCGCCCACGACTCTGAGCCCTTCTTTGCCGAGCACCATTTTCGCAATACCGACGCCGATGGGGCCGAGGCCAATGTGAATGATCTTTAGATCACGGGACATGCGGGTTTATCTCCAGAAATTTTGAAAGAGCTGGTGACGGCCGTTTCGAAGGGCAGCGTCAGGAAAAGGAAAGGAGGACGGGAGATCAGCGCTCAATCGGAATCGACGCGAACTCGTCATCGGCGACCGCGGCCACGAGCACCGTGGTCGAGATCGGCATGAAGGCGGTGTGGCTCTTGCCGTTCAAGGTCAGGCGTACTTCATAGAAGCCCAGCTCGGAGATGCGCACCATCTTGCCCTTCGCGCTCTTCGCTTTGATGATCTCGGCCATCGCGTCATTGGCGATGAAGATTGCGGCTTCGGGGTCGATCATGTGCGAACTCCTCCGGAACGGACTGTAATGCGTGCGGCAGCAACGGTGAGGCCGGCGATCGGTCTCGCGTACGGAGCCATGGCTGTGGTCACAGCAAGAAATCGTGCGGCGAAACCGCCCGGAGCCCGTTCAAGGAACGATCCCAGAACCGCCGGGTGGCGTCACCAAGGCGCGGGATTCTAACACGGCGGCCCGGCGGGCGGGGAATCTACAGCCCTAAGTCACTGCTTTGTCTGACTTTATTGGCCGGGTAAAACGCCCAGACGTCGTGGCTCAACGATTCTCGGCGCGGTTCTTGTCCTGGGTCCTGGCGAGCAGATGTCTCAATCTCGAATCGACTTCGGCTTCAAAGACCCGGTATTTGGCCTGTTGCAGCGGTGTGAAGACAGCGTCGAGTGCTTCCACATTGCGAACCGTCGCGGCGCGCTCGTCAGCGACCGCGCTCTTCACTTCCTTCAACAAGTCGGCCACGCCGCTCTCGGTGGCAGAGCCCGAGTTCAGCGTCCTCCTGAGCATGCGAAGCGCCTTCATGCGGCGAATGGCACTGTCCCGGCGATCGGCCTGAAGACGCTTCACCAGAGGAAGAGAGCGCGTGAACTGCTCATCGGTCAGACCCAGGCTTTCCTGGAGATTGCTGATGAGATACGCGTCCATCAACCGGAAGGTCTCATCGCGCAATTCGGGCACATGAACCGCCGGCATTTCGCCCTTCTTCCGGGCGGCTTTCTGCTGCGCGGTTTCGTCATCCCTCGAAGAGGCGCCTTTCGCGGGCGCCGCTGAAAGCGAACCGGCAAGCAGAACGAACGCACTGGCCATGACCAGATCAAAACGGCGACTCATAGGGGGCTTGCTCCAGTCAAAGGCAACATCACGGGAGCCGAATTGCTCGCAGCGAGAATCAGGCTCTCTTCGTGATTGGTCATTCCGCCGAGACAAGCAGCACGGCAACGGGCCACCGTCAACTCATCCTCATTCGGCGTCCACTCGGCGAGGACGGCCAGACCCTGATCCTCGGATTCGGCGGGAAGAGGCGTCCAGGCCGGAATTCGCGAATGACTGCCCGGGCTCGCGGTCTGCGAGAGATCCGGCTCGGCGAAGCGCGACAAGGGTGCCCAGGCGATCAAGACCATCACCGCCACCAGCGCGGCGGCGAACACCGGACGGAAAATCATGAGGCGGTCGAAGATCGAAGGCGCATGCGGCTTCTCCTTCGCCACCGCGTCACGGATGCGGCTGCGGAGAACCAGATCATCCCAGTCGGTGGTCGGCTCAAGCGCGGTGTCGGCCCGCCGAACGCCGGCGAACAACTGGGCGAAGGACCGAGCCTCGCCCTCGCATTGCGCGCAGGTATCAATCTCCGGGGTGGGCACGCCGTCGAGAACCCGCTCGCAGATGTCTTCGCTCGACAGGTGTCGATGGGGACTCATGATGCCTGCGGTTCCTTTCCTTCGTGTCCTTCGTGCGTGACTTTCACCGCGAGTTGCTTTCGTAGATTCCGAATGGCGAAGAACAGATTCGCTTTCACCGTGCCCACGTTGGAGCCGAGGAGATCGGCGACCTCGGCATGGCTGCGCTCTTCCAGGACCTTCATGATCACGGTGAGCCTCTGCTTCTCAGGCAGCGTGTCGAGGGCTTCGCGGACATGGTTCGCGCTCATCTTCGCGTCCAGAGAGTCTTCAACACTCGGCGTGTCGGACGGGACATCCGAATTTTCGTCCCACTCTTCCATCGGCTTGTTCTTGCGGGCAGACTTGAACGACAAGCAGGCATTGACCGCGATCCGATAGAGCCAGGTGGAAAAAGCACTCGTGCCGCGGAACTTCGCGAGCGACCTATAGGCCTTTACGAACACTTCCTGGGTGAGATCGGCCGCGTCCTCGGTGTTGCTGGTAAAGCGATAGCAGACACGGTGGATCGTCTTCTGATGCCGAATCACCAGCGCGTCGAAGGCCGATGCGTCACCGGCCAGACACGCTTCGATCGCTTCGCGCTCCGCTTCATGGTCGGCGAGACGCGCGAGATCGCGAGCTTCGTCGTTTGACTCGCCTGCGGGGCGTGTCATCGGCAAACTCTGCGGTGCGGTCTCGGCGAAGGCAAGCATTGGGAATTCTCTCAGCTTCAGAGCGACGGGTCGCCCGGCTTCTCGGAATGGCTGCGCTCGTGGAAGCGCTGACGACGGTCATGGCGTCGCTTGCCGACCCGCTCGGAACGCCCCGCGCGCATCTCGGCCATCTTTTTCCGCTGTTCGGGGGTGAGGATGCGCTTCATCGCGAGAGTGGAATCCACCCGGATCTTCATCATCGCGCTCTGAGCGGCTTGGATTTCGGTCAGCTTCGCGTTGACCGCCTGTTCGTCGACGGTGTCGGCGCGGAGGAGGGTCTGGAGGTCCTTGCGGGCCGCTTTGAGCTCGGACGCTTTGCCGCGACGATCGCGACTCGTGGTCTCGCGGACCTTCTTGATGTCGGCTTCCTGGGCGTCGGTGATCCCAAGCTCGGCCTTTCGTTCTGCCCGGCGCTTCATCAGGAGACCACCACGCATCCCCTCACCTTCGCCAGGCACGCCCGGGCCCGCGCGGCGCACGCCGGCGTGACCGTGCGCCTGGGGCGTACTGTCCTGTGCCTGTGCGTATGAGAGGACACCGCCCATGAAAACGGCGGCGGCGGCGGATAGGATGGAAACAGATGGTTTCATTGGTTTTGACGTCTCCGTGATGAGGAAAGATGTGCGGTACGAAACATATGACTTGCGCGGGCGACGAGTGGTTTAGTCCGGCACGTGATTTGCTCTGTTCTGGCATAGTCTTGCTAGCCTTCGGGCACAGGCTTGAGGTCCACCATGAAAAGCGCTTCTGAAATCGCCTCTATCTTCTTCGCTCTGGCGGCCACCGTCGCCTCGGCTGATGTCATTCATCTCAAGACGGGCGGACGCCTGGAAGGTGTCATCTCGAGAGAAACTTCATCCAGCTTGACGATGGACGTGGGGATGGGCTCGATCACGATCGGTCGTTCGAGAGTTGAGCGTATCGAGCGGAAAGAAAGCGCGCTCTCCGAGTACAGAACCCGTCTCGCGAGTGTTCGGCAAGACGATGTTCGGTCCTACGTAGCGCTTGCAAGGTTCGCTGCGGAATCGGATCTGCGCACCGAATCAAAAGCGATGTGGGCGCGGGTGGCGTCGCTCGATCCCATGAATGTAGAGGCACATCTAGGACTCGGCCATGTCCTGATCAACGGCCAGTACGTTGACGAGTCAGCCGCTTATCGCGCGCGCGGATTTGTCTACCTCGATGGCCGCTGGATGAGCCAGGAGGAGGTTTCATTGACCCGGGAGCGCGAACATCGGGCCTCCGACGATCGCCGCGTCGAAGAGGCCCGTCGCGACGCGCGGGATGCGGAGGATCGCGCCCGCCGTGCGGAGGCCGAGACGGCCCGAGCCCGCGCCGATGCAGCCGCGTCTGCCGACATTCCCATTTATGGCGGCGTTCCCATCTATGGCGGTGTGATCGTGGGCGGTGGCGGACGCATCGGGCGTCATCCGGGCGGCCGGTACCGGCCTTATCGGGACGACCTGGAGCGCGGCTGCGTTGGCGCCCAGTGCGGTCTCCCCGGATTTCAGCCCGTTCCCGCCGCCCTTCCCCTCTTTCCGAGTCCGGTGCCCCCGTTTCCGGCCCCGACGCCCGTTCAGCGCGCGCCTCCTGTGCGCCCGTCATCAATCCGATAAGCTCATCCACCAACGGTGGACAGTCAGAAAAATGAAAGCGAACGACATCGACGTGCTTTCGATGGCTTTCTCAAATTTTGGAAGCGGCTGCAGGCGGAGGATATTCCGCGGCTCTTCTTCTATTTCGCAGCGCTCCTCCTGCTCGCCGACTTCTGGATTCTTCACTTCGAGCGGGGACACAACCCGGCGTTTCAGACTTATGGCGACGGACTCTGGTGGGCGCTTGTCACGGTCACGACCATCGGATATGGCGACAAATTCCCGATCACGTTCGAGGGGCGGCTGGTCGGAAGTGCGGTCATCCTCGTCGGAATCGGCCTCGTGGGCCTCTTCATGGGGAAAATTTCCGCCGTTTTGGTCGAGCGCCGCATTCGCGAGGGCCGCGGCTTGAACGACGCGAAACATCTCTCGCGACACTTCGTCATCCTCGGCCACAAGGCCGATATGTCCGGCTTCCTCTCCGGCATCCTGCGCGTCAACACCAGCCTGCCCAAAGACACGCTAGTGGTCGTATCTCAGGCGGATGAGACGATCGTCGAAGAACTGCGTCTCGCCTTTCCCGATGTTTTGTTCCTCCGCGGTGACATTGTCGATCCCATGGCGATCCAGCGCGCGAACGTGCAGAAGGCAGCGCGAGTGCTGGTTCTGGCCGACGAGAGCCTCATGCGCTCGGATCAGGAAAAGGACGCGCGCACGGTCATGGCCGTGATGACGGTGAAGAATCTGGCGCCCGAGGTCTACACCTGCGCTGAAGTCATCGACAGCAAGTACGACGATCATCTCAAGCTGGCTAAGTGCGACGAGGTGATTCTGTCGCGCGAATACAGCCGCTTCCTGCTGGTCTCGGCCACGGTTTCAGAAGGCATCTCCAAGGTGCTTCATGAAATGCTGGATCTGAGCGACCTCAAGGGCCTTCAGACCACCGAGATTCCATCAGAGTTCCTCGACCGCCCGTTCTCAGACCTTCGTCTGCACATGCAATCGAAGGGACGTCTTCTCCTTGGCGTGCTCGAGAACACCGGACGCGCCATCGAAATCAAGCGTCAGGCTCTGCGGGATGCGCAGAAAACGTCCTTCGTGAAGACCCTGGTCGACAATCTCAAGCGGGTGAAGACCATGGTGCCGAACCAGCCAGTACTGAATCCCGAGGACGACTACGTCGTGCGCGAAGGCTCGCTAGCCATCGTGCTCGGCCGAAGTGCCGGATCGCGGCGCGCCTCATGAGCGCCTCCGCCGAAGACCATCGCCGCATGGCCGAGCATCTCAAGACGTCGCCTCTTTTCGCGGGGCTCGAACCCGCGGCCATCGGGAGTCTGTCGAGTATCTGCCGCGTCGAGAAGGTTCTAACCGGCAAGGCCATCGTCGAAGAAGGTTCCGTCGGCGACGCGATGTTCGTTCTGATGCGGGGACGCGTCCGTGTCGAGAAGCGGACTCCTGCCGACGACCGCTACACCGTGACGTTCCTGTCGCACGAGAAAGGCGACTTCTTCGGCGAACTCGGCCTGCTCGATTCCGATCGGCGTTCGGCCACGGTCACCGCCGAGAGCGACTGTGAAGTCATCGTGATTGAGCGCGAACGCTTCCTTCACTTCGGCGACTCAAATACCGCCGCGGGTTTGTCCATCACGCGACGCATCGCGTCGAACCTCGCGACCCGGCTCCGTCGCGCGAACGACGACGTCATCACGTTGTTCGCAGCACTCGTGCACGAAGTCGAAGAGCGGATCTAGCTCTAGCCCAAGGTCCGCAGCTGGAGGGGGTACGAGTGTCTGCCCGTCAGTCGTCATCCTCGGTCGAGGGTCGGCTTCACGGCAACGGTTGCGAGGAGATAACCGTGGCGGCGCACCGCGGGCACATGGCGGTCGAGGAACACGAACGGCCACACCAGAAGGCTCGTGATCCGAGTCAGCGGCCGGCACCACGAATGGCAGGCCAGGTCGAGCATGCGCAGCCAGCCGGGGATGAAGAGGATGGCGGTTTCCGCCACCACGGTCAGGCCGGATCTCTCAATCATGGTTCGCAGAGAATGCCGCGAGTAGGACTTCTCGAAACCATAGGCGTAGAGCCCCAGCCACTGCAGAACCGTGGAAAGGAGCGGCCGCAGGAAAGGGTCGTGGCGGTTCGGCACGCCCACGATGACCCGACCTCCCGGCTTGAGTACACGGGCCATCTCGCGTACCGCCTGCTCGGTCTCATCAAAGTGCTCGATGGTGCCCATCGAATAGATCGCGTCGAAACTTCCTTCGCGAAAGGGAAGTTCCCGGACATCTGAGACCGCGGCGCGCAGGCCCCCTTTGTCAAAAGCCCCTTTCGCCATGGCCACGGTGGGCGGCGAGATATCGACCCCATAGGCGAGGGCGCCGAGGCGGCTCGCCCAGGCAAGGATGCGTGTGTTTCTGGCTTCATCCCACAGGTCGGTCTTGAAGACGCTCAAGCCCGAGAGGTCGGGGAAATGTTCGCGAAAGAGCCGGCGTTCGTTATCGAAGTAGTAGGTGGTGGATGCGGCTTGCCCCAGGTCGGGGAAACTCGCTCCGACCCGGGCCCAGAAACGGCGGTAGGCGGCGCGTAGGATGGATGTTCTGGCCGGAAGTGAGGGAGGCCGCTTGTGTGAACTCATGATCGAATCCTCCGGCGAATCCAACTGGCCCGCGGTCGCGCCCGAGAGCGCCATCCCCTCGCCTTCATCTTTCATGGCGATTCTCCTCACCGCTCTCATGATGCGAGCGTTCTGTTTCCTGGTGGCGGTTGGCCATCCCGAGCGTTTCCTGACGATCGACTCGCACCAATACGTGGCTCTCGTCGGACATCTCCGCTCGGCCTACTTCGATCCAAGCTCGCCGGACTTCGCCATGGGGCTCTTCCGCACCCCGGGTTACCCGGCTTTCCTTGCGTTCCTTCTCAACGCCTTTGATGGTTCGCTGCAAATGGTCATCGGACTGCAGATCGCCATCGCGGTATTCGGCGTGGGGTTGGCGGTGCTTCTGGCCAGCCGCCTGCTGGGACCGCGAGTCGGTGCGATGGCCGGACTCATGCTCGCGCTGGATCCAGCCTCCATCCTCTATGCGTGCTTCGTCCAGCCCGACACGCTTTTCACGGCGCTCACCGTGGCGGGAGTGCTGATCTGGGTGAGATCGGTCGAAGGCGCATCGCTCTGGGCAGCGGTGATCTCGGGCTTTGTCCTGGGTCTCGCGGCACTCACCCGGCCGATCGGAATCTTTCTTCCCCTGATGCTGCCCCTGACTCTGATGGCCCGCTCGGGCGCAACGCGAAGGCTGGGCCTCGCCGGCTGTTTCCTGGCTGGAGCCTTCCTTCCCATCGGCGGCTGGATGGCCAAAAACCAGGTTCTCACCGGCTCCCCGGTTTTCACCATTCTGGGCGACTCGGCCCTGCTTCACTATCGCGCGGCGGGGGCGCTCGCGGAGGACGAAGGAATTCCCATCGAGGAAGCGCGCGATCGCGTCTGGAAACGGTTCTGGTCGAACAACCGCCCGGGTGCGAGCGCGGTGGAACTGAGCGTCGCTCAGCGCCGGTTGGCCTTTGTGATTCTGAGCGAGCACAAGGGGGCGGCGGTCAGGATGATGGGCCGCTCGGCGATGCGGATGGCCTTTGGCACCGGACTGACCGCGCTCTCCAGGTTGCAGGGTGCGAAAGACCCCGAAGCGATGGATTCGCCCGCGAAGCGCGTGCTTACGGGGCTGCAGCTTCTGATCGCGCTCATCGCAAGCGCAGCGATCGCGCGAGGTTCGATCCTGCTCATCGGACAACGCCGTTTCTTCGAGGTGTCCCTGCTTCTCGGGACCGCCGCCTACTTTTTAGTAGTGTCCGCCGGGCCGGAAGCCAACACCCGCTTCCGCTTGCCCGCGACGCCGTTCCTGGCCATTCTTGCGAGCCATGGCCTGTCCCGCCGCGAGGTTAGAGACTCTGCGGTTCATGGCTGAGCCCGGAAGGCAGGCGGTCTTCGGTTTGGCGCGGGCGGATCCTGAACGAGGGCGATCGCTCCATCAAGACGCAAACGAGAAGCGGAGCCAAAAGGGCCCAGCCGCGGACATCTCGCACGTGTGGAGTGACGTGGGTTTCCGTTAAGAGCA
>JBDSLN010000167.1:0-5110 GCA_039916365.1 Vicinamibacteria bacterium | reverse complement strand
CAGTGCTGGATGCGTTTGAAGCCGCCTTCAAAGCGCATCCCGAAAAAAAGGACGTCCGTTTCCGCGACGAGCACTCGCAGATCCTCGATAAGAAAGACATTCCTCGCTTCGGAGCACTGGAAGTCATTGCCTCCATCCAAGGCATCCACGCCACGTCCGACCTTCCGTGGGCGGCGCAGCGGCTCGGCGAAGCGCGCGTCCTCGAGGGCGCCTATGTCTGGCAGAAGCTGAAGAAGTCGGGCGCCGTCCTGATCAACGGCACGGATGCTCCGGTCGAAGACGTCGATCCGCTGAAGTCGTTCTATGCGTCGGTCACGCGTCAAAGCGAAGCCGGACTTCCGCCGGGAGGCTTTCAGCCGGATCAAAAACTGAGCCGCATCGAAGCGCTGCGCTCCTATACGAAGGACGCCTACTGGGCGTCGTTCGCGGACGCGTACGGTGGAACCATCACAGTTGGGAAATGGGCCGATCTCACGGTGTTGTCGAAAGACATTCTGAGCGTCCCGGACAACGAACTCCTCAAGACCCAGATCCTCTACACGATCGTGAACGGCAAAATCGCGTATCAGTCCAACGCGCACTGACCGTCGTCGTGCCACCGCCTATGAGAGGCGCACGGCCACGGATCGCATCGCACTACGCATTGAATTCGCCTCGTGGAGCCGCCGCGCCAGCCGGAAGACCCCGAAGGACTATCAGCGCGAGATCCTTTCCCAGCTGTCCGGTCAACGTGCGGAAGTGCATCCGAAAGTCGCCTCGCAACGACCAGAAAGGGTAGCTGAACGTCGCCGGTCGATTGCGTTCCACGAAGAAGTGGCCCACCCATGCGAACCCGTAGCCGAACAGCGGCGCCAGCAAGAACCACCGCGGTGATTGGACGAGGCCCGCGACGAGAAGCGCGTACACCATCGACGTCCCGATGAAATGAAGGACGCGGTTCAGCGGATTCAGATGCTCGCCGAGATAGGAGGGCCAGAACTGTTCGAAGGTTTCCAGGCGTTGATTGATCATGGCCGAGCTCCTTGGATTTTTATCGCGTACAGGCCACTAATTCACGCCACCCATCAGGCGTTTGATGGTGGGCGACAAAGCCAGGCAGATGAGGCCGGCGATGGCCGTCGTCATCGCAACCGCGCCGAAGAGAGACGGAAGCGGGAACTTCTCGAACTGCCCCGCGACCTGTCCGCCGACGAAGTTGCCGACTGAGGTCGCCATGAACCACACGCCCATGATCGAACCCGCCAGGCGCGCGGGTGCCAGCTTTGTCATGGTGGAAAGGCCGACCGGCGACAGGCACAGTTCACCGATGGTGTGCAGGAAATAGACCACGGTCAGCCACATCGGACTGACCAGCGCTCCTCCATTTGCATCGGAGATCTTCGCCGCCATCGCGATCACCGCGAAGCCAGCACCCACCAAAAGAAGACCGGCCGAAAATTTCGCGGGCGACGAAGGCTCCTTCCGCTCTCTCGCGAGCTTCAGCCAGAGCCAGCCCATGATGGGCGCAAAGACGATGAGGAAGATGGAATTGGTCGACTGATGGAAGCTGGAGGGGAATGACATTCCGAAGATTCGGTTGTCGGTGAAGCGATCGCCGAACAGATTCAGGCTTGATCCCGCTTGCTCGAATCCCGCCCAGAAGAGCGACGCGAAGACGAACAGAATCATGACCGCCCAGGCGCGCTTTCGTTCAACGCCAGGCTCGGTCTGCGAGACGAACCAGCCGGCGAAGATGACCGTTCCGACGAGTACCAGAACATCGCGCTGTTCCCAAAACTGGTACAGAAGGCCCGCCACCACGAGGATGCAGCCGAGCAGACTGAGCCACAGCGTCGCCGGGTTCGCCGCTTTGTTGACCACTGGGGTGGCGGGTAAGCGCTGACTGCCGAACCAGTACTGGATGACGCCGAGCGTCATACCGACACCAGCCGCGCCAAAGCCCCAGTGCCAGGACATCTCCGGATTCATTCCCATCGAAGCGAGCTTGGCTTTGAACGTTTCACTTTGAGCCAGCCATCCGCAGATGAGGGGCGAGATGAAGGCTCCCGTGTTGATGCCCATGTAGAAGATGGAGAAGCCCGCGTCCCGGCGAATGTCTTCGGGGGCATAAAGAGTGCCCACGATGGCGCTGATGTTGGGCTTGAGCAGACCGGTTCCCGCCACGATCGCGATCAAGCCCGCGTAGAAGAGAGGTTTCACGCCGAAAGCGAGACAGAAATGACCCAGTGCGATCAGGATGCCGCCCGCCAGGACCGAACGCCTCAAGCCGAGGAGACGATCCGCAACGAAACCTCCCGGGATCGCAGCCATATAAACCCCGGCGGTATAGGCACCGTAGATTCCAGCACCTTCCGCTGCCGACAGGCCCATTCCCCCCGCCGCCACGGCAGCGGTCATATACAAAAGCAGGATGGCGCGCATCCCGTAGTAGCTAAAGCGCTCCCACATCTCGGTGAAGAAAAGCGTCTGCAGGCCGCGCGGATGGCCGAAGAAAGACGTATCGGTGGAAGCGCTCATCCAAGCATCTTGCACTAGGCGTCCCCGGATCACAATGGACGCCTGTCCACAGGACGGTAGTCTGTCTGTGCCGCGTGAAGGGGCCAGGAGTGCAGATTGCACAATCACTCCAGTCCACAGGACGCGATTCCGGGTGATCCTAGAATGCCCTCCCCTGCCCTTCTTGAAATCTTCCGACCCTCACCTTCCGAAGTCCGATCCGCCTCTTCAGGAGGCACGCATTCTTGGCGCCGGGCTCACGTTCACCGACGAGAACGACGGGCAGCCTTCGGCGGAGCGTCCGGTGTTCTTCACCGTCCACGGCGTGCCTGGATCGGTCCGCGACTTCCGATATCTGGCGCCGCCGCTTCTCCCCTTCGCTCGCATCATCCGAGTCGACCTCCCAGGGTCGGGAGGATCGGCGCCGCGCCGCAAAGCCCTGCGCAGTCTGGAAGAGCGCGCGCGAACGATCGTGGCACTCGCCGATCACCTGAAAGTGGATCGGTTCGGAATCATCGGGCATTCGATGGGAGGCGGTACCGCTCTCGTCACCGCGTCATTGTTGCCCGACCGGGTCACCCATCTCGTGATGATCGCCCCCATGGGATTGCGTCGTCATCGCGGCCTCTCACAGACGCGGACATTCTTCAGCGCGGTGGCGGTGGGCCTTCGGATTCCGGTTGTCCGAGACCTGCTGCTGAAGAAGATCCGTCCGAGTTACCGGAAGAAGAAGTTTCCCCGATCGGACGAAATGACCGCGGAGGAGTTCGCGTTGCAGTTCGACTCGTTCAGCGCGGCCGACTACACTGTGGTGAATCGCGCGGTGAGGAAGCCCCTGCCCTCAAAGTGTCTGGTGGCGCTCGCCGCCGACGATCACCTGGTGGAGTCAGAGATTCCGCTCGAACTGGCCGCGGCGATTCCCGGCGCGCGCGTGCTGCACTTCGCGGACGGTGGCCACATCATTCAGAAAACGAAGGCACCGGAGATCGCACGGGCGATTCTCGAACTCTAGAAGCCGCCCTCGCGGACGTCGCAGCCTAAGAAAGCTTGCGGCAGATCGCTTCGAATCGCTTGCGGACAGCTTCGCCGTCGTCGCCCACGATCGGGCCGATCTTCTCGTAGATCGATCGCGCCTTCTCGACTTCCGCTCTGAAGCTCGAACCACCGGGCTTGACGCCCATGGTGCGCGACGCCCACGCTTCCTTCAACTTGGTCGCGAGATCCATCGAGTCGGCCTTGGTCTTGTCGCCTTCGAGGGCCTCGAGCTTGACCACCAGCTTTTCGAGCTTCTTCTTGTTCTCTTCGACGTCGAGGTCGGTGCCCTTGAAGGCTTCGGCGTTTTTCGAGACGAGGCTCGCGAAGAGCGTCTTGTACTGAATATCCTGCTCGCGGCTCGGACGTCCGGACATCTTGCGCCAGCGCGCGCGGAAGTCGGAGACCTTGGCCTTGTAGTCGGAACCTTCAACGGGAGGAGCTCCTTCGGCCGCAGGCTCTTCGTTGACGAGGACGAGCGCTTCCATCTCGGCCAGGAACGCCGAGCGTTCGGCTTGGAACTTTTCGTCTTCGATGGACTCACGGCGCCGATAGCGGTCGAAGACGGCATCCACCGACTTGTGGAAACGACCGTAGAGCTTCTCTCGCTCGCGCATCGGGATTGTTCCGACGGACTTCCATTCGGCCTGGAGCTTCTTGGCCTCGTTCGTGGTCTTGTCCCATTCCGTGGAAAGGGCCAACGCCTCGGCGCGCTTCACCAGGCTTTCAAACGCCTCGCGATTGGCGCCGAAGGTTTTGTCGCGCTGCTCCATCGCCGTCTTGCGGGCGGCAAAGAAGCGATCGGCCGGAGCCTTGAAGCGGGGGATCAGATCCTTCTCGTGCTTGCCCGACGAAGGGAAGGTGCGCCATTCGTTCTGAAGCGTCTTGAAATCTTCGGCGCCTTTCTTCCAGTCGGTGGAATCGGAGACAGCCGCGACCATCGCCTCTGCCCGCGCGATGAGTTCTTCCTTCTTCTTCTTCGAATCCTTCTGCTCGACCGTGCGCTTGGAGAAGAACTCGTTGAGGCGCTTGCGCAAAGGATCGCGGAAAGAGGTGAACTTCTTCCAAAGTTCCTCGCCCTGGTCCTTGGGAACCTTGCGGACTTCGGCCCAGCGCGCTTCGATGTCGCGCAGCTTGTTGGCCGCAGAGTCGGGATTCTCGATGGTGGACGCCGCTTCGATCTCGGCGATCAGCCGTTCCTGGGCGGCGAGATGCGCGAAGCCCGTCCATTCCACGGCTTCACGGACTTCCTGGGTCTTGGCGAAGAGCTTCGGACGCACGTCTTCGAGCGCCTTGCCGATTTTCTTGCGCTCGTCGCCCTGGAGCATGCCGACGAGGGGCTCCATGGTGCGAAGTTCGCGTTGAGCTTCCTCAAGCTGAGAGACCGCGACGTCTTTCTGCTGGATCAGGAAAGCGAGGCGCGTCGGAAGAGTACGAAGCAGTTCCAGTTCTTCGTCGCGCTTCTGCTGCGAAGCCGCGTCGATTTCCGCCAGGCCCTGTTCGACCTTGAGGACCGCAGTCTCGAAGCGGAGCCGGCGCGCGTCGTCGTCGGCGACGCCGGCGTCCTTCGTGGATTGATCCC
>JBDSLN010000166.1:0-5560 GCA_039916365.1 Vicinamibacteria bacterium | reverse complement strand
ACCGGTGGCGAAGGCGTTGACCTCGGGCGAGTTGTAGATGCCAACTTCGGGCATGGGAAGCTGCGCCTGCTGCGCGAGCTTGCCGACGGTACGATGGAGCCAGTCAGCGTCGGGATTGCCGGTATTTCCGTCGACGAGCTGAACTCCCATCGCGCGCTTCGCCATCCAGCGGGAGATCAGGAGCGAGATGAAAGAACCGCCCATTCCCCAGACGAAGCAGAAGATCGCGAGCGGCACGAGTCCGTTGTTGGGACGAATCCCAAAGAGACTTAGAACGATCGAAATAGTCGCGACGACCGCGATGTTGGTCAGCAGGAACAAAAAGATGCGTTTGGCCACAGGTGCCTCCTCAAATACTTAGACGAAGGAATGGTAGCGACCGACGACCGCGAGGCCTAAATCTTCGATCCCGCAAATTTGCTTATGGGTCGGATAGTTTGGGGCGATCGCCGTCGATCAGCATCGCGGCCAAAAGCGGGATCATGATCTCGTGATGACCGGTGATCGAGTAGCCACGACCCACGCCCTTCGTAGGCCGATTCACGACGTTCGTATTCGGCCGGTAGCCCTGAATGAAGTCGAAGTTGGCGGTCGTGAAATCGGAAATCTCATGGCCAAGGTTGCGCGCCAGGGTGACAGCCTTCAAGAAGACTTCCGGCAGAAGCACCGCGGATCCGATGTTGAGATAGACCCCGCCTCCCCCGAGCCTTGCCACTTCTCCCGCCAGAATACGGAAGTCGAGATGGGAACCGCGGCCGACGGCTCCCGGATCGCATGAAGGATGCATATGGACGATGTCCGTTCCCATCGCGACATGGACCGTCGCGGGAAGTCCGAGCCGCCACGCGGCGGCGAGGATGGAAAGGTCACGGAACTTCGTCGAGCGCCGCTCCATGATGTACCGACCCACCGATGCGCCGAGCCCCAGATCCTCCGGCACGCCCTGGCTGATCGCGTGATTGATCTCTTCGCCCGTCTCGCGCGCCATGCCGAACTGCCCGCTGCCCAGAACCGCGTCGACTTCCTCGGAAGTCTGTCCCGAGATCGCGGTCTCAAAGTCGTGCACGATACCCGCACCATTCAGCGCGATCGCGGTGATGAAGCCGCGCTCCATCAGATCAATGATGATCGGCGCGAGGCCGACCTTCAAGACATGTGCTCCCATGCCCCAGATAAGCGGACGCTTCTTCGCGCGGCCACGTTCAATGTTGTGGGCAACGGCGCGCAAGTGATCCGCGGCAAGAATTTTCGGAAGAGAAGCAGCGAAGGCTTCGAAGCGAGATCCGCGCTTGTACGGACGGCCGAAGTCTTTAACGCTGACTTTGCTGACCCGCGCGGCGAGCGGATACGTAGTCACCGCGTCGAGATCGAGAGGCCTGGTCTTCGGATTTTTGCGAGGGCCCTTGCGGAGGGCCCTCCCGGGCGCAGACCCCTTCGCCTTCAACGCAGGCGCTCTTCGAGCAACTCGCAGAGGATGTGATTCATGAGGTGGTGAACCTCCTGAATGCGCGGCGTGTCCTTGGAAGGCGCGGCAAAGAGATGGTCAACCACAAGGCCGAGCTGGCCCCCGCCTTCGCCCGTCATGCCAACCGTGAGCAGGCCGCGCGACTTCGCCACGTGCATGGCTTCGAGAACATTCTTGGAGTTACCCGAGGTGCTGATGCCAACCGCGATGTCCTCCGGTCGCGCATGCGCCTCGACCTGGCGCTTGAAGACATATTCGTAGCCGTAGTCGTTGCCGATCGCGGTCATAATCGATGAGTCGGTGGTGAGAGCCAGAGCCGGGATCGGTGGACCCTCCTTGGTGAAGCGGCCGACGAGTTCGCCTGCGAAGTGTTGAGCGTCCGCAGCAGAACCACCGTTGCCAAACACAAGAACTTTCCCGCCCTTTCGGACCCGCTCCGCGATCCGGTCCGCGAGGGCGACCAGTTCGGCGGCATGAACTTCAAAGAAACGGCGCTTGACGTCAAGGCTTTCCGCAATGACGGCGTCGACGCGGGCTTTGGACATGAGGCCTCAATTATCGCCCGGACCGCAGGTTCGACCCGCGGACTCACGTCAGAAACAAAAAAACGGACGCGCTATCCCTTAACGTGACTGTGACCTTCCCAATCTTCGAGTTGCGAGCCTCTGTGCTTAAGTTCGGTGTTTTTGAACTCGATCGGCTCACCAGCGAGCTTCGCAAGGAAGGACGCCTGATTCATCTGCGCCTCCAGCCCGCGAACGTCCTATGCCTTCTGCTCGAGCGCGCGGGTGACCTCGTGACCCGACGCGAGATCACCAATCAGCTCTGGCCCGTCGACGTCGACGTCGACGTCGAGCAAGGGCTCAATCACTGCATGAAGGAAATTCGCGCGGCGCTGGGAGATCGTCCAGACTCCCCGCGCTTCATCCAAACGCTTCCGCGTCGCGGCTATCGGTTCCTTGTTGAAGTGAAGGAGATGCGGGACACAACCGCGCCGTCGCCCTCAATGGACGACAAGCCCACGCCCGAAGCCCCAAAGCCACCGTCGCAAGTCGACCCTGAATCGGATCAGGGCTTCAGCGACGGCCGGTTCGAATAGCGGCCTACTTCTCCCAGCCGATGGGGACGCCCTTGTTCTGCTCATCGAGCCACTTCTGCAGGGGCGCGAAGTAGTCGAGGATCGCAGTCGCGTCCATCTGTCGTGACCCGGTGAGCGCTTCCATCGCGTCAGGCCAAGGCTTGGAGACACCCATCGACAACATGGTGTTGAGCTTGGCGCCTGCTTCCTTCGAGTCGTAGATGGAGCAACGATTGAGCGGACCGGTCTGACCGGCAGCTGCGCACAGGGCCTTATGGAACTGGAACTGTTGGATGTGCGCGAGGAAGTAGCGCGTGTAGGGAACATTCGCCGCGACGTGATACTTGGCCCCCGCATCAAAGTCGTCTTCCGTGCGCGTTCCCGGAGGTGCGATGCCCTGATACTTCAGACGCAGGTCCCACCACGCTTTGTTGTAGTCCGCCGGCGGGATCTCGCCCGAAAAGATCTTCCAGCGGTACTGATCAACCAGAAGACCAAACGGCAGGAAGGCGATCTTGTCGAGGGCCATACGAAGCAGGAGACCGATGTCCTTGCTGGCGGGCGGCTCCTGGTCGATCAGGCCAATCTTTTTCAGATAAGACGGCGTGATCGATAACGCGATGGTGTCGCCGATCGCCTCGTGGAAGCCATCGTTCGCGCTGTCACGGAACAGGAACGGCTTCGTGTTGTAGGCGCGCTGATAGAAGTTATGCCCCAGCTCGTGATGGATGGTGGTGAAGTCTTCGGCGTTGACCTCGATGCACATCTTGATGCGCAGATCGTTGTCGTTGTCGACATCCCATGCACTCGCATGGCAGACGACTTCGCGATCCCTCGGCTTCACAAAGAGGGAACGCTTCCAGAAGGTTTCGGGCAGCGGGTCGAAGCCCAGCGACGTGAAGAAGCGCTCGCCAAAGCGAACCATTCCAAGTTCATCGACCTTCTTGTCCTTAAGGCGCGCGGTCAGGTCGAAGCCGGGATCGGCGTCTTTCGGAGCAACGATCGGTTCGATGTTGCCCCACTGCTGCGCCCACATGTTCCCGAGAAGATGTGCTGGGATCGGGCCCTTCTCAGGAACGATATTCGGGCCGTAAGTCTCGCGCAGACGCTTGCGGACGTAGGCATGAAGCGAGACGTAAAGAGGCTTCACCTGCTCCCAGAGCCGATCGACTTCCTTAGCGAAGGCATCGGGCGTCATGTCGTACTTTGAACGCCAGAGCGCGCCGTTGTCCTTGAAGCCGAGCTGACGGGCCCCCTTGTTCTGTAGTTCGACGAAACGGGTGAAGTCAGCCTTCATGGGCTTGGCGATGGCGTGCCAGCCCGTCCAAGCTTCTTCCATTTCCTTGGGGTCGCGCGACTTCACGAGAATGTTCGACAGCTCCCCGAGATCCAGCGTCTCGGTCTGGCCGTCTTTCTTGGTGCGGGTGTAGGCGCCCTTTCCGTACATGCCTTCCAGATGATTGGCGAGCTTCGCAACTTCCGCGCTCTCAACCGATCCCGCGGGCGCCGGAGTCACCAGTGCGACCTTGAGCAGCTTGAGCTTGCGCGCGACATCGGGCGCCACCTTCACGCCGTCGAACGTCGCCGCCTTCTTGGCCCCAGCCACCGAGGCTTCGGTGTAGCGCTGCGTGGCGTCTGCGGCGATGCCTTCGGTGTCGTCGGTGATGTTCGTGGCTTTCACCCAGTCGGCGCGCGACGCGGCGTTCGAGAGGAGGAGGAGCTCTTGCTCGACCTTGTCGGTGAAGGCCTTGGCTTCTGCGGCGGTCTTGGGTTTGATGGCCGTGTCCTGAGCTGATGAAGGAGACGAGAGAGTCGATGCGACGAGGGTCGCCAGAGCGAACGCTGAAAAACGTGAGTTCATACGATTCCTACTTTCGGCTGGGATTGGCCAGCATGGATTCGAGAGGGGCCCTGATGGTCTCGAGGCGAGCCAGCAGGAGGGGTGCCTGGGCCGCAATGGACGGCGAAGCAACATTCGCGCGAACGTTCTCGGCCCCCGCATCGAGGGCGGCGCGACACAGCGCCATCGCGGTGCGCGCATCGCTCGCAGCGTTGGCATTGCCGTGAGCCAGCGCCTGAGCCGCGGCGCGAAGCACCTCGGCGCTCCGCTCGCAGGTTTCAAGCGGGACGTCCGTCGCCTGACGCATTGCGGTGGCGATGGCCGTGGACCGCACAGCCTTTTCGTCTTCGGTGGACTTCGGCAGTTTGTAAGCGGCCGTCACGGCGTTGTACGCGTCGGTATCGAGATCCACCAACTCACGCAAACGCGCGCCGGCTTTCGCGGCAGACGCTTTCGCGACGTCGAGCTTCTCCCGCTCTTCGGGCGCTCCAGTGCGGGTCTTGGGCAGACCGGACACCATCTCCACCAAAGCCGCAGCCAGGGCGCCCGCAAGCGCAGCCGCCGAGCCGCCTCCGGGAGTGGGGTGGCCGGACGAGAACGCATCAAGAAGATCCGTTGTGTTGAGAGAGAGAAGTGTCATTGATATTTCTGGCTCCAGGCGGGACAGCGTTCTTGAGCTGGACCCCGGCATTCGCCGGGGTGACGGCCCTGGGTTTGACTAGGCCGTCATCTTCCCAAGGATCTGTTTGGCGATGACCATGAGCTGCATGTTCGAGGTGCCTTCGTAGATCTGGCCGACCTTCTGGTCGCGGTAGTACTTCTCCACCGGGTATTCCTTAGTGAAGCCGTTGCCGCCGAAGATCTCGATCGCCTTTGAAGCGACGTACTCGGCGGTGCGCGACGCGAAGAGTTTCGCCATCGCCGCTTCTTTGATGAACGCAGCGCCGACGTCACGAAGGCGCGCGGCGTTGTAGGTGAGCAGGCGCGACGCCTCGATTTGAAGCGCCATGTTCGAAAGCTCGAACTGAACGGCCTGGAACTCAGCGATTTCTTTGCCGAACTGCTTGCGCTCTTGCGCGTACTTGAGCGCATGTTCGTAAGCGCCCTGTGCGACGCCGACCATCTGCGCCGCGATGCCGATGCGGCCTTCGTTCAGGGTCTCGATGGCGATCTTGTA
>JBDSLN010000165.1:0-11124 GCA_039916365.1 Vicinamibacteria bacterium | reverse complement strand
GCCATGATCGCGGATCGGATCGCCGGTCGCGAGCCTGACCCGGCGCTGGCGAAGGATGCCAAGAACCGCTCCAAGCACAACACCTTCATCATCATGCCGGTGTTGTTCCTGATGATCAGCAATCACTTTCCGACCACGACTTACGGGCACGAAAGCAATTGGATGGTCTTCGCGGTGGTGACCCTGCTGTCGTGGGCGGTAGTGCCATTTCTTCGACGGAGATAGGCCCGTCACGAGGCGCCCGGGGGGACGCCATTGAAGACGAATGGCTCTGGGGCTGGGATCCAACTCCAGGCATCGTTTCGGTCTGGGCCGAGTCAGATGGGCGCGCAATTGTGTGGCGACGCAATGCAGCAGGCGGAGAACTGATTCGCGAAGAGGATTGCTTTCGGCCATGGATCCTTCTTGACCGCCTCGACGATCTCCAGCATCTGGGAGTTCAGCTCGCGCCGGAAGGAACGCCGCGCGCGCGTGTCACGTTTCAGGAACTCAACGGACCGGGCGAGTTGCGCTATCGAGTGAGTGCCGATCATCTGAAGACGCTCACCTCCGCGGTTCTTCAGGGCGCCTCCAGGCGGCACGGCCACCCCATCGGCCACTTACGCGAACTTGGGAAAGAGACAGTGCTCGCCCTTCCACCGGAGGAGCAGTATCTCGTCGCGACCGGGCGAACGTACTTTCGAGATCTGACCTTTGATCATCTCCGCCGTCTGCAGTTCGACCTTGAAACGACCGGCCTCGATTCCTCCCGCGACCGGATCTTCATGATCGCAGTGCGCGATCCGGAAGGCGAAGTTGAGATTCTCGAAGGCGAAGGCGCCGATGACCTGGGGAGGGAGACGGACGTGATCCGCCGCCTCGTCGCCAAGGTCCAGGCAAGCGATCCAGACGTTATTGAGAATCACAATCTCCACGGTTTCGACCTGCCGTTTCTAGACGCACGCGCCCGGCGTCTGCACGTTCCGTTGGGCCTGGGACGCACGGGACCTCCGGGCCTGCGTGAACGCGCGGCGCGCCGCGGATTCGCGGGCGGGATCGATGGGCGGCGTCGCGTGCGTTTGATCGCTCCCGGCCGCGAACTCATCGACACCATGGATGCCGTCCTTCGCCACGACTTTTCCGCGCGCGATCTACCGGGCCACGGTCTCAAGGCGGTCGCACGGCACTTCGGAATCGCTAATCCGGACCGGGAGATGATCCGGGGAGATCAGATCCATCACATCTACGAAAGCGATCCAGGTCGCGTGCGGCGTTACGCGCGCGCGGACGTGGAGGAGGTGGAAGGTCTAGCGCGTCTGCTGGGCGGAGCGGCCTTCGCCCTCGCGCGCATGGCTCCGCGCCGCTACGAACGGTTGGCCGATGCGGGTGCTGCGACCGGAGTGGTCGATCCGCTGCTCGTCCGTGCTTATCTCCGATCGGGGATGGCGCTCCCCTCGCATAGAGCCGGCCGCGACATTCCTCATAGTGGCGCCGCGCTTCATCTCTTCGCGTCCGGCGTCGCTCATCGCATCGTGAAGGCGGATGTCGCGAGCCTCTATCCGTCACTGATGCGCGCATTCCGCATCGGCCCCGGCCGGGATCATCTTGGGGCGATGCTGGCCCTCGTAGATCGGCTGGTCGAAAGGCGGCTACAGGAGAAGGCGTGGGGGCGTCTCGCGCCTGCGGGGTCTGCTGAGCGCTACACTCACGAAGCGACCTCGGCAGCGATGAAACTCGTTGTGAACTCGGCCTACGGATATCTTGCTGCCGGTGGAGGGCTGACGCGCTTCGCCGACGTCGACGCCGCGAACGAAGTCACACGACGCGGCCGCGAAACCCTTGGATTCATGTGCCGTGAGCTGGAGTCGCGCGGCGTGACCCTTCTTGAGGCCGATACCGACGGCGTGTACTTCGCGGTCCCGGAAAGCTGGGCGGAAGCTGACGAACGGCGCGTGGTCGCCGAGGTCGCCGCCTTGCTGCCGCCTCTGGTCCAACTCGAATTCGAAGGACGTTACGCCGCGATGTTGTCGCATGAGCCGAAGAACTACGCTCTTCTGACTTACGACGGTGCGCTTATTCTTCGCGGCGTCGCTTTTCGATCGAGCCGCGCCGAGCCGTATGGCGAGGAGTTCCTGCGCCGGGCGATTCACCGCCTCCTCATCGGCGACCTGGCGGGCGTTCGTCAGGCGCACCTGGATGCTGCACTGGCACTTCGTCGTCGCGGACTTCCGACCTACGAGGTTTCCTCCCGCGTCAGGCTGACGAAGACGCGCGAACAGTATCTGGAGACACGTGAGACCCGACGCGAAATGTCCTACGAGGCGATGCTTTCAAGTCGCCGGTTCGATTGGAGCGTGGGCGATCGCGTCCGCGTCTACCGGACGAGCAGCGGCTCCGGCGGCATAGTCGAGGACAAAGACGATGGGGCGGCAGTGAAGGTCGTCAACGACCCACGTGACTACGACGTCGGGTACTACCTTCGACTCCTCCGCGATACCTACGCGTCCCGCTTGGCGCGCGCTTTCTCAGCGTCCGACTACGGATGGGTCTTCGAGGATCCTTCGCAAATGTCGTTGTTTCCACCGGGATCCGACAGCCTGCGCACGATTCTTACGCGTCATCACGGCTCTGAGTCGGACGTCACCGTCAGGCACTAAAACAAAAAACGCCCCCTCGCGCAGCGGACGAGGGGGCGACGAAGGTGGTCGTTCTACTCAAGCACGCGGATCACCACGCGCCGGTTCTGTGCGCGGTTCGCACGGGTCTTGTTGTCAGTCACGGGCTTGGTCTCGCCGTAGGAGATCACTTCGATGCGGGACAGCGCGATGTGATGCTGGTCGTGCAGGTACGCACGGACAGCCATCGCGCGGTCTTCACCTAGCTTCTGGTTATAGGTCGCTTCGCCCGTCCCGTCGGTGTGCCCTTCGATCTCGAAGAACACGCCCTTGTTCTCGGCCACGATGGGCCCAAGCGCTTCATCGATCATCTTCTTCGCGTCGTCGCTGACCACCGCGCGATTCACCGGGAAGGTGACCTTGTCGTTTGAGATCGTGACCTCGTAGAGCAACTTGCCCTTGGCTAGACGTTCAGCGGAGGTCGCCTTGCTCATGGCGGCATCAGCTGACCCCTTCGCTTCAGACGCAGCACCCTTCGCTTCAGACGCAGCACCCTTTGCCTGCGCAATGCCGGCCTGCGAGTTCTGATCGACGCTGTCGATGCGCGCCTCGTTACCCTTCACCCGCGCTTGGGTCTTCTCGACCTCGCCCGACAGGTTGTCGACCTTCTGATTGACGTCGCCGACGTTTTTCGACACGTACTTCTTGGTAGCGCAACCGCTCGCGGCAACGCTGAGAACGATGACCGACAGGATGAGTTTCTTCATGGTAAGGCCTCCTTTAACTGACAATCTGATTGCGACGTTTACTGACGTTTACTTACGATGCGGGAACGTAGCCGCTGCGTGTGCGGATCTGGATCCCTTTACGCGTGCTCTTCACCTGAACCTGGCGAAACGACGCCGGCCCGTCGGGCGGCTCGTACGCGAGACGGTATTGATGCTTGATCTCGGTGGCGACGAGTTCGGCCGCCTTCTTGAGACCCGCGAAGTCGGACACCACGAAGGCGGCGCCGCCCGAGAGATCTGCGTAGCGCTGCAAAAGTGCATTGCCCGCGTCGCTTGCGCTGACGCGCTCGCGACCGACGTAGCGATTCGATTCCGGATCATCAAGAGGGGAGACTACGCTGAGGGAATAGATCGGTACATCGAGGGCGCGCGAGCGGGCGATCACGGAATCCGGTGTCGCCTTGCTGGCCGTGTCCTGGCCGTCCGTAATCACGACGATGGCCCGACGGCCTTCACCGTGAGCGGCGAGGTCGCGGGCGCTGTGGTCGAGAGCATCGTGGAGCGCGGTCGATCCGAACGCTTTCAAGCTGTCGAAGCCTGATTCGATCTTTTTCTTGTCGGTGGTCCAGCCGACCACGCCCCAGTATTCATTGTCGAAACCGGCGAGCGCGACCTGGTCCTCAGGAGCCAGAGCATAGAGAACTTGAATGACCGCCATCCGAGCGGATGAGATCTTGAGCCGATTGTCCATGCTGCCGGACGCATCGACCAGGAGCAGGATGCGCGCGGGGACATCACGTCCCTCGGCGAAATTGACGATGGGCTGAGGCCGTCCTTCCTCAAGGATACGAAGCTCTTGTTGCTTCAGGTCCGTCACCGGTCGGCCCTTCTTGTCGACCGCCGTTGCAGAAAGAACCACCAGTTCGGACCTGGAGGCGAACACAGGCCCCTGAGCGCTCGTCTGGGAGGCGCAGGCCAGGATAAGAGTGGCAGCGGCAAAGAGGGAGTGAATCGGAGGCATGTCGAACTCAGCATTCACCGTTGCAAGGGTGATTCCAGGGTGATGGGTGTCACGCCTCGCATCTAAGGAACAGGAAATAAAGGATCTGCAACGAACGTCTTTCCGCGGAGCTGGAGATTATAAAGGACGAACTGGCGGTTAAGCGTCACCGAACCGACCTCGCTCGGGCCGTTACGCTGCCGGACCTACGACCTCGGCAGCAAGAACTCGGCGGCGATCGGATAGTGATCGCTCCCCGTCCGATCCCCGCCCACGCGACCCGGCCCCGCGATGATCTCGGGAGTCGCGTAAAAGTAGTCAAACGTATAGCAAGCCTTTGGATTCTTCGACATGTCCTTCGAGAACGTCCGCTCGATGCCTCCAACCCTTCTCATCGACGCCTTGTCCATCCGCTTCTCGAGCAGTTTGAACAAGCCTGCGCGCCACGTATTGAAGTCGCCGCCGAAGACCAAGGCACGTGAAGCAGGGAGTGGCTTCGCATGACTGTCGTTGTGGCAGTCGTCCTCGGTCACGCAATCAACCAGACTCTTGATCTGATCCTCGTAGCCGCTTTCCAGTATGCCCGACTGCAGATGCACGCTCACCACCTTGATGGGAACGCCATCCACGTTGATGACGGCCACGATGCCCGCCTTGCGCGCCGCGTCGAAGTAGCTCTTGTCGGGGAGCAGAATCTTTCGATGGGCGAGGATGGGCCAGCGGCTGAGAATCGCCACGCCGAAAAGGTCGTTGCTGGTCGGATGAACCGCAGCGGGGTAATACGCGTAGGCCATGTCGAGCGCGCTCGAAACCTGCACGGCGGTCTTTTCGTTACTCTCTTGCAAGAGGATGATGTCCGATTCGCCCATGCCGTTTGCGACCAGCGTGGGCGCGATCTTCTCCGCCCCGTATCCGAAGTGGACGTTGAAAGACGCCACCGAGAACCGGCCTGAGGCGCGCGGCGACGGAGTGACGGAAGGCGTGGAATGCAGCGTCATCGCACCTTCGAAGAAGGGTTCGGTTAGGCCGAGGAAATTCTCGGCCTTCCGGCCGGAGACCGCCCAATACAACACCCCAACCAGGAGAAGAACCAGAAGACCAAGAAGAAGTTCGCGCATGAGTGCCGCGGCAAGAGTACCCGCACCGAGCGGCTCAACCGCAGGGTCCTCAAACCATAGTAGGGTCGCGCGCCATGGGGGTTGATCTCCGAGCATTCTGGTGGCGGACCAGACTCAAACGCCGATCGATGGCCATTTTGCCGTTGCTGATTGCGGCGTTGTCCGCGGCCGGCTGCGGAGGCACGGGCATCGCGTCCACGCCGACCACCCTGGGCCCGACCACGACTTCAACCCCCACGACCGGCCGCACGCCGACATCATCCTCCACGCGGGACCATCTGCTGACCAGGACGACGCTGGGCCCATGGTGGGGAAGCGGCTGCCCTCGCGCCGGCGACTGCGGATGCGGGTCGTCCGAAACACTCGCGGAAGAGTTCACCTGTCAACTGGATGAGCTGAGATCCGCGGACATTCCCGTGAGCGTTTATCTCTTCGACGGGAGCGGCTGGTCGGAGGGTGACTCGCGTCAAACCGGAACTTGTGAAGGCGAGGGCTGCTGTTCCTGGGCGCTTGGCGATGAGGTGATCGAACGCCTGGCGCGCGAACACGTGCGCGCTCTTGTGCATTCCTGGGGCGGCTGCCACGAGGCGTCGCAATACGCCCGCGTCCACGCCCAGCTTGGTGGATCGCTGCTTGGTTTCTATCTCGATGACGGGTCTTCCGATGCCGAGTTGCAGCGCGCCAACGACTACATGCGCTCGGTTTCGCCCGGCGACTTCGAAAATATCGCCAAAACATTCCAGAGCCGCGAGCCTTCCACGAGCGACGCCGGCATCTCTCGCCTCGCCAATGTCTCCTACGTCGCCGACCTGGCGAACAATTTCGAAGGTCTGCGGGAGGGGATCGCGCGCGTTCTGCAGAAGGCGCATCTGCTGCCGGCGCCCGTCAATGAACTCACAGGCTACGACTTCGACAATCCGTTGGCGCCCGAGGAAGAGACGTTCTTTCGCCGCATTCATTGGGGCGCGTTTCAGCCCATCATGGCGCACACTCCGTTCGGCAATTCGGATCCGTGGCGCGCGGAGTTCTCCTCCGACTTGCTTACCGCCTATCGCTACTACGGGTGGCTCCACAAAGAGCTGACGCCCTACTTCCTCAGCTATGCACGTCGTATGCATGAGACGCCCACCCTTCCAATCATGAAGGCGGGGCCCAGCGCCTACACCATGCAGGTGGGGGATGAAATCTTCGTCCCGCTCGTGGTTGATCCCCTTCCGGAGGTGGACTTCACTTTTCCGACCGGCCAGTGGGTGGATTACTGGGACGAATCTCAGGTGTTGTCCGGCAAGGTCGTCGGGCATCCGGTGCCTCGCGGTCAGGAGCCGGTGTTCTTCAAACTGGGCTCGATCATTCCGTTGGAAGTGGAGCGCGACTACACGGGCCACGGCACGCGCGAGTCGCAGGGCTCGCTGACCCTTCTGGTTTTTCCAAGCGGCACCTCGACGTTCCGCTACAACGACGACGACAACGGCAAATGGACGACGTTCAAGTCGGTGCTCGACGGAGACAAGCTCACGCTCAGCACCGACACGGCGGCGAGAATGCCGCTGCTGTATCGCGTGGCCCGCATGGCCGCCCCCCCCGCGTCGATCAAAGTGGCGGCACAAACGGTCTCGATCAATCAGGGCGGAACGTTGCCGCAGTTGGAATCAGAGTCGGAAGTGAACGAATCGACGACGAATGCCTGGTACTACGACGCCGCCACCCAGCATCTCATCATCAAAGTCTTCCCGTAGCTACTTAACCCCAGCCTTCTCCCAGGCGCGGATTTTGTCGCGTAGAAACGTGAGGGGCACGCCGCCGTCTTCCAGCACGCGATCATGGAAGGCCTTGATGTCGAACCGATCGCCCATCGCCTTTTGCGCTTCGTCGCGAGCCGCGCGGATCTCCACCTTTCCGATCATGTATGACGTGGCCTGGCCGGGATAGATGATGTAGCGATCGACCTCGGACGCCACCGTGCGCTCATCTTCCGCCGTGTGCTGAAGCATGTAGTCGATGGCCTGTTGACGCGTCCAGCCCATCGCATGGAGTGCGGAGTCGACCACTAGACGCGACGCTCGCAGCGCCTGCGATGACATCAGACCCATCCGATCGACATCACCGCTGAACAGCTTCATCTCGTCGGCCACCGTCTCCGCGTACAAGGCCCAACCCTCGGCATAACCGCTGTTGAAGAGATATCGCCCGATCGGATGAATCTCCTTCCGCTCCAGCGCGATCGAGCCTTGCAGGTGATGTCCCGGAATCGTCTCGTGGAAGGCGGTCGATTCATCCTCCACGCGGCTCTGCTTCTCGGCCTGATACGCGCTGATCAGGAACACCGCGGGCCGGCTGCCGTCCTCGGCGGCCGAGTTGTACTCGTTCGGCGCGTTCTTCTCGCGGAAGGCGGGGTAGGGCTTGATCTCCACGTCGGCCTTAGGCAACAAGCCAAACCAATTGTGCATCTTGTCTTTCGCACGCTGCAGTGCGGCCTGCGAGTAGGCGATCTTCTCGGCTCGATCCTTGAACTTGTACTGCTTATCGTGGCGCAGCTTCCGAAGCGCCGCAGGCACGTCGTCGCTTTTGAACAGCCGCTCGGCGATCTCCTTCATCTGCGCGGTGAGGTTGTCGATCTCTCGCAGGCCCAGCTCATGCACTTCCTTCGCGGTCTTGGGCGACGATGAGTGATACAAGACGCTGGCGTCGTAGCACGAAGCGCCGTTGGGATTCGCCGACACCGCGACGGCCTCGCGCGCCTCCGGCAGGTAGTCCTTTTCCAGATAGTCGGCGTATCGCTTCATCGCAGGTTGGATCTGCGTGGTGACGAGCGCGTCGAACTCCTTCTTGAACGCCGCGTCCTTGTCGCGTTGACCGGGCGAGCCGAAGGGTGAGTCTTTGAGCGGAGAAGTCGCCAGGGTGCGCACCTGTTCCATGACGATGCGGACGTTGAGTTTCGGCGCGGAATAGCCAGTCTTCAACCCTTCGCCCAGATTCGCGATCTCGGTATCGATGTACTTCGGCAGTCCGGCCCAGCGCGCCAACGCCTCTTTGCGCGCGACATCCGTGTCGACGGGTTGAACCGTGATCAGGTAGCCGTAGTTGATCTGCCAACCCGTCATCTGGCTGATGGGCCAAAGCTCATCGCGGCAGACGCGCTTGGCGACATCGCCTTCGAGCGCCTGGCGGACGATGGCGTAGGTGGCGCGCAGCGGCTCCGCGTCGATGGTGGCGGGATCGATCGACTTCAGTTCGTTGAGCCAGGCATCTTCCTTGGCCGCCCATGCCTGCGTGGCCGCGAGCGAGTTGTCGGTCAACGCGTCGTGCTTGCGCCCCGGGACGCCGTAGTAGGTCGCCGCTTCCGGGTTGCGATCGAAATAGGCGGAGAGGAAGTTGTCGGCGAACGCCTTTACGCGGGCGTCGCTTGAGGCGGGCTTGGTGTTAGCCGCGGGCGCCGGCGTTGAGGCGCCCGTGCAGGCGAGAGTGAAGGCGCAGAGAAGGGAAGCAGTAAGGCGTTTGACCATGCGGCATGCTACTGCGTTGGACCTCATCCGGCCGGCGCCTGCGTCCTTCCTGACCATGAATACTCCTTCCGCCCCAAACCCCGTGGAGCGTCCTCTTCACCGAACCGCTATCATTGCTATCATTTGACCGGAGAGGAGACTCCGTGAGCCAGCTGATCGTGAGACAACTCGATGAAGAGGTGGTGCGTGCCCTTCGGTCGCGGGCGGCCCGAAGCGGAAGGTCCGCAGAGGCCGAGCATCGCGAGATCCTTCGACACGCGCTTCTCGGCCGAAAGGCATCCCAAAGCCTGAAGGATGCATTGCTCGCCATGCCCGACGCCGGAGATGACGCCGACTTCAAACGCAAGAAGGACCGCGGACGGCGAGTGGCACTTTGAGTTTTCTCGTGGATACGAACGTCATCTCCGAGTTGCGGAAAGGCGCCCGGGCTCACGCGGGCGTCCGACGATGGTTCGAGTCGCTCGAATCGGATGAGATCTTTCTCAGCGTGATCGTCCTCGGAGAGATCCGGCGGGGCATTGAATCGATCCGGCGACGAGACCGAGTGTCCGCTACCAGTCTGGATCGCTGGTTGAGACAGATCACCGGGAGCCATAACGATCGCATTCTTCCGGTGACCGCGCACATCGCCGAAGAGTGGGGCCGCCTGAACGTGCCTGATCCGATTCCAGTCGTGGATGGTTTGATGGCGGCCACCGCGCGCGTCCACAACCTCACTCTCGCCACTCGCAACATCAAGGATGTCGTGCGGACGGGCGTTCCGGTTCTAAACCCGTTCGATCTGGATTGAGGGAGTTGCCTCGGGCGAGGCACGCCCACCCCGTCACTTCCTGGGCTTCGACGTCGCCGAAATCCTCCACACCGCGTTGCCCACGTCGTCCGCGACCAGAAGCGAACCGTCCTTCGCCACCGCCACGCCCACCGGGCGACCCATCGCGCGGCCATCCGGCGTGACGAAGCCCGTGAGCACATCCAACGGCTCACCGACGGGACGTCCATCGACGAACGGCACGAAGATGACCTTGTAGCCGCTGCGCGGTTTTCGGTTCCACGAGCCGTGCTGGCCGACGAACATCCCGTTCGCGAAGCGCTCACCGAGCGACGAACCGACGGCTGAGGCCAGGCCGAGCGATGCGGTGTGAGCACCGAGCGCGTAGTCCGGAACGAGCGCGGTCGCTACCAGATCGGGCCGTTGTGGCTTCACGCGCGTGTCGACATGATTGCCAAAGTAGCTGTAAGGAAAGCCGTAGAATCCGCCGTCGCGAACCGAAGTCATGTAGTCCGGAACGAGATCGTTCCCGAGTTCGTCGCGCTCGTTGACCGCGGTCCAGAGCGCGCCACTCTTCGGTTCCCACGCCATGCCGACAGGGTTGCGCAGCCCGGAGGCAAAGACGCGATGCTCGCCGGTCTTCGGATCAACCTTCCAGATATCCGCGCGGTCCTTCTCCTTCTCGATCCCCTTGTCTCCGGCGTTGCTGTTCGAGCCGATGGCAACATACAGGCTCGATCCATCGGCCGAGGCCACCACGTTCTTGGTCCAATGATGATTGAGCGGGCCCGCGGGGAGGTCCACAACTTTGACCAGCGGGCCTGAGAGGGAAGTGGCGCCGGTCTCGTAGGGCAGGCGAACCAGTGCGTCCGTGTCGGCGACGTAAAAGTCATGATCGACCAGAACCATTCCGAAGGGCGAGGTCAGGCCGGTGCGAAACACCGTGCGCACGTCGGCGACGCCGTCGCCATCCGTGTCGCGCAGCAGAGTGATTCGGTCCGGGCTGGGCACAGCCCCCCCGGCCTTCTTCTGGAAGCGGTTGAAGAACCAGCCGCGGATTCCCTTGCTGTCATCAGGGCGCTTAGGCGCGTTGGTTTCGGCGACAAGGACGTCGCCGTTGGGCAGCACGTAAAGCCAGCGCGGATGTTCGAGACCGCGCGCAAGGGCCACCACACTCAAGCCCCCCGCGGCCAAAGGTGTCGCGTTCGGGCTCCAGCCGATGGCCGTGACCACGTTAATCGTGGGAATGGCGGAGTGAACGGGCGTAGGCATGCGGGGTGTAGCGCCGGTGCCATCTGAAACCGGCGCGCGCGAAGCCGAGGCGCATCCCGTCAACGCCATGGCGAGAAGGGAAGCGGAGAAACTGCGCATGGCGCAAAGTTTGGGTGAAAAGAGACGCATCCTCTTGACCG
>JBDSLN010000164.1:0-4692 GCA_039916365.1 Vicinamibacteria bacterium | reverse complement strand
GTGTTGCGACCAGCGTGGGCATGGCCATCGCGTCGAAGTGGCTCGCCAAGCGTTACAACAAACCCGGGTTCGAGATCTTCAAGCATCGCGTCTACTCCATCGCAGGCGATGGGTGCATGATGGAAGGCTTGTCACATGAGGCGGCGTCGCTCGCCGGTCACCTCAAGCTCGACAATCTCTGCTGGATCTACGACAACAACAAGATCACCATCGAAGGTCACACCTCTCTCGCATTCAGCGAGGATGTGGGCGCGCGGTTCGTGGCCTACGGGTGGAACGTCGTTCATCTGCCTGACGCGAACGATCTTGCTGCACTTGATGCGGCCTACACCACGGCAGAAACGACCAAGGGCAAACCCACGCTGGTCATAATCGACAGCCACATCGGCTATGGGGCGCCCAACAAGCAGGACTCGCATTCCGCTCACGGTGAGCCTCTCGGCGTCGAAGAAATCAAACTGACCAAACGCGCATACGGCTGGCCCGAAGACGCGAAGTTCCTGGTGCCCGACGGCGTGACCGACCACTTCGCGAAAGGCATGGGGGCTCGCGGCGCGCAACTCCGTCAGGACTGGATGGCTCTGCTGGCGAAGTACAGGGTCGAAAACCCGGGGCTCGCGACGGAGCTCGATCAGATGCAGAAGCGCGAGCTTCCCGAAGGATGGGCGAAGAACATCCCCTCCTTCCCCGCCGATGCCAAGGGTCTCGCCGGTCGCGATGCCTCGCAGAAAGTCTTGAACGCGCTCGCTCAAGATGTTCCCTGGTTGATGGGCGGCTCCGCCGACCTCGCTCCCTCGACGAAGACACGCCTCACCTTCGAAGGCGCGGGCGACTTCGAAGCCGACACCTACGGTGGCCGCAATTTCCACTTCGGAATCCGCGAGCACGCCATGGGCGCGATCATGAACGGCATGTCGCTTTCAAAGGTGAGGCCCTATGGATCGGGATTCCTCATCTTCAGCGACTACGGCCGAGCGCCCATCCGTCTCGCCGCGATCATGGAAATCCCGGTGATCTACGTCTTCACTCACGACTCCATCGGGGTCGGTGAAGACGGGCCGACCCATCAGCCGGTGGAGCAGATCGTCTCCTTGCGCGCGATTCCCGGCCTCACCACGATCCGTCCCGCAGACTCGAACGAAGTCGCCGAGGCCTGGCGCTTTCTCATGCCGCACAAGCACGAACCGGTGGTGCTCGTTCTGACCCGTCAGGCGTTGCCAACCCTCGATCGCACGAAGTACGCATCGGCGGCTGGTCTCGCGAAGGGCGCGTACATCCTGGCCGATGCAGACGGCGGAAAACCCGACGTCATCCTGATGGGCACGGGAAGCGAAGTTTCGTTGTGCGTGGCAGCGCACGAGGCGTTGGTGGCGGAAGGCATCAAGAGCCGCGTCGTCAGCATGCCGTCGTGGGAAGTGTTCGAGCATCAGTCGCAGGAGTATCGCGACGAGGTTCTGCCTCCCACGATCACCGCACGCGTATCGGTGGAGCTCGGATCAACACTCGGCTGGCGTGAATACGTCGGTACCAATGGCCGCATCATCGGCATGAAAACGTTCGGAGCGTCGGCCCCGCTACAGGAACTTCAGAAGAAGTTCGGTTTCCGTCTCGAGGACGTCATCGCCGCGGCCAAGGATCAAATCGCCGCAAACAAGAGGAGCTAACAGATGCGCATCGCCGTCGGATCTGACCACGCCGGTTTTACGCTGAAGCAGGAAATGGCCGAAGGCCTGCGTAAGGCGGGCCATGACGTCGTTGACGTTGGCACTTATTCAACGGAGCCAGTCGACTATCCCGACTCCGCGGAAGCGATTGGCAAGGCCGTGGTGGAAGGCCGCGCCGAGCGTGGCGTGCTCATCTGCGGCAGCGGCGTAGGCGCGTCCGTTGCTGCCAACAAGATCAAGGGCGTGCGCGCCGCTATCTGCCACGACGCGTACTCGGCCCATCAAGGGGTCGAGCACGATGACATGAACGTGCTTGTGCTGGGCGGACGGATCGTCGGGCCGTCGCTTGCGACCGAATTGGTCCAAGCTTTCGTTGGCGCGAAGTACACCAACGAGGAGAGGCACAATCGACGTCTCGACAAGGTGAAGGCCCTAGAGAACCGGCGCTAGCGAATCTCTAGACCGTAGGGCAGTCGCGCCCAGACCGTGCGCGACTGCAACAGGACGCGCTGACGAAGCTTCGCGGCCATCCCTTCGGGCGTGAGCCTCGCTTCGGCGGCGATGCCGTTCCATCCGTCCGCATCTTCGAAGAGTCGATCGAACGCGCCCTTGGGCGCCGGGAAGATCGTGACCGCGACGTCCTGATTGGCGTTGATCTTGGCCTTCTCTTTTGCAAGGGCCAGGGCGCGATCGAATCCGCCGAGTTCGTCCACGAGACCCACACGCTTCGCTTCGAAGCCAGTCCACACCCGCCCCTGCGCTATGGCATGAACGGCCTCGACATCCATATGACGATGCTCGGCGACGAGGGCGAGAAAACGATCGTAGAAACGCGACGCCAGGCCTTCCACCTTGGCCTGATCCTCGAGGGTCCACTTGCGGGACGCGCTGGCGAACGATCCGCCCTTCCCAAAGTCGACATAGTCGTTGGTGATGCCCAGCTTGTCGAAGAGACCCTTCAAGACGAACTTGCCGAAAAACACTCCGATGGAGCCCGTGATCGTGGTTGGATCGGCCACGATGGCGGACGCGGGGGCTGAAACGTAGTAGCCACCCGACGCGGCATAGTCGCCCATGCTGACCACGACCGGCTTCACCGAGACCGTGTTCTCGACTTCGCGAGCAATGACATCGGACGCCGAACCCGAACCGCCGGGAGAATCGACTCTCAGCACGACCGCTTTTACGCTGTCGTCCTCGGCCGCGCGACGGAGCGCCTCGGAGATAGTTTCGGAACCCGCCACGGTGCTGGATCCAAATCCCCCGCTCTGGCTCTCTCCGGAGAGGATCTCGCCCTCCACGAAAATCAGCGCGACTTTCGGGCGCGAATCGAAGGCGCCGGCCTTGTCGCGGAACTCGCTCAGCGCGCGATGGGTGTCTCCTGCTGCCTGGAGAACTTCCTTGGGATAGTCGAGCTTGTCGACCAGGCCTGCGTCCATCGCGGATGCGCCGTCGTAAGGCCCGGCGGAGATCAACGTCTCCATCTCGGCGTCGGTCTTCTTCCGCGACTTAGCCGTCGCGGCAATGAACTCGCGATAGATCCCGCCGATCAGGGCCTCCATCTGCTCACGATGGGCCGGAGTGAACTTACGTTCCGTGTACTGGTTGGGCGCGTTCTTGTACTTGCCCATGGCCACGAACTGCGCTTCGATGCCGAGTTTGTCGAACGTGCCCTTGAGAAACATCACCTCTGCCGACATACCGTGAATTTCGAGGATCGCTTCGGGCAAAGCCACGATCTCGTCCGCTGCGGACCCAATGTAGTACTCCATGTTCGCGCTGTCCTCGAGCATCGCCGTCAGCTTCTTTCCCTTGCCGCGCAGACGCAGCAACGCGTCGCGCAGCTCACGAGCACGGGCCCAGCCAAGGTCGCTGCCGCCGATACGAACGAGCACTCTCTTAATTCCGTCTTCATTGCCGGCGCGATCGATCGCCCGGATCACGGCCGGAAACGATGGCGGCGTGTCGCCGGACAAGGCGGACTGAAGGGTCTGCGACGGATTCTCGGGGAAGGAACCGGCGATACGAATTGAGAGAACACTGGAACTCGAATCGGTCTTCTTTCCGGAAGAAAACCCTTCGCGTTTGGCGACGTACGCGATGCCCCCCAAAACGGCGACGGTAAATGATGCGACAAGGACTATTCCGACCGCAATCCAAAAAAACCGTTTCCGCCGCGACATCGCCATGACCTGAGCCCGTTCCTGTTTGTGTGACTACGTCGTCGACCATGGAGACATCCCACCAAGGATGCCCCGCGCCAGCAAGCTAAAGGCTCGCCAGTTCTTCTATTTTTTTACGGGCGTCCTGCGCGTACGGACTCTGCGGAAAGCGATTGACAAGCTCGGTGTAGGCGCGGCGCGCGGCAAGGCGGTCTGGAATGGCAGCCAGGGACTCGGCGAGGCCGAATTGAATCCGATCCTTGGGAAGACCCGCGTTTGGATCCTTGCCGAGCGCCTCGTAGAACGCCTTGGCGTCCGCCGCGCGACCGGACTGGAGCACAATTTCCGCGAGGCGAAGTTTGGCCATCGCGGGTTCGAGCTCGCCCTGATCCTTGCGGGCCGCGATCTTCATAAGGGCCTCTTCAGCTTCCTTGGCCTGGCCGAGTTCAATCATGCACAAGGCGGAGTAGTACTGCGCGCGGCGACCGGCTGGCTGCGACGAATAGTCCCTCGCCGCCTCGTCGAACATCCCCTTGGCCTTGGTGAATTTCTCGGCCGAGGTCTTGTAAACAACCGTTGCGCCTGCCGCGGGTGCGGGGGTTTCGGGCAAAGCAACTGCACCATGGAAGACCTCCGTGGCGCGCGCGAAAGCCGATTCGGCGCTTCTGGCGCGGTACTTCTGCGCGGAATAGAGACCAGCCAGAATCAGAATCAGGACCAGCACCGCGAGCAGGGGCTTGCCGATTTCCGAGCGCTGTAAGAAGCCACGAGCTTCGGTGAGCGCTTCGCCCACGTCATCGCGCCGAAGTTCTTTCTTGAGTTCCTTGTCCAAAACCTGATCACCTTTGAGTTCGAAAAATCTGGTG
>JBDSLN010000163.1:0-5336 GCA_039916365.1 Vicinamibacteria bacterium | reverse complement strand
AGGCTTCGATGCCGGTCGCCGCGGTTTCATGGTCGCGCATTTCACCGACCATGATGACGTCGGGGTCGGCGCGGAGGAAGGCTTTCATCGCGACGGCGAAGGTAAACCCGATCTTCGGAAACACCTGCACCTGGCGCAGGCCGTACTGCGTGATTTCGACGGGATCCTCGGCGGTCCAGATCTTCATGTCGACGGTGTTGATGTAGCCGAGACAGGAATGGAGCGTGGTGGTCTTACCGGAACCGGTCGGACCGACCACCAGGGCGATGCCGTACGGCTTCGACAAGATCGCCTGCATCTCTTTGAGGTTGCGGTCGGAGAAACCCATCTTCTCCATGGGCAACGGCTTGCTGGCCGCGAGAATACGCATGACCACGTCTTCGTTGCCGCCGGCCGTGGGAATGGTGGCGACGCGGAGTTCGATGACGCCCATCGGACCTTTGAAGCGGATCTTTCCGTCCTGCGGCTTACGCCGCTCGGAGATGTCGAGCTTCGCCATGATCTTGTAGCGCTGCACCAGCGCGTTTCTGTGAGCGGGCGGCACCTCAAGATGCTTCATGCAGTCGCCGTCGATGCGGAACCGGATCACCGTGGCAACCTGCTTACCGTAGGGCTCGATATGAATATCCGACGTGCCCTTGGTGTAAGCCTCGATGATGATCTTGTTCGCGAGCTTGACGATCGCGGTATCGGTCTCTTCCGCCTCGGCTTCGCCGGGAGCGCCATCTTCACCTTCGATTTCACCCTCTTCACCGGAGCCAAGCTCGGTGATGATGGTCGCGAGGTCGGCGGTGTCGTCGACGGTGGGCTGTGACCCGGGAGCAACTCCAACCCCGTAGCTCGCCGCAAGGTACTGCATGATGTCGTCTTTGAGGGCGACCAGGAACTCATGGCGAGGCGACAGATTCATCGCCTTGATGGCGTCGCAGCGGGTGAGATCGTACGGATCCTCGACCGCGACGAAGAGCGTTCCCTCGCGCTTCTCAATCGGAGCGGAAATGTTTTTCTTGAGAAACTCGATGGTGAGCCGGCCCTTGATGTCTTCGGGCATCAGGTAGCCCTCGGGCGGCGCCCAAAACTTGCAGTTGAAGAACGTCGCCACGGCCTTGCCGATTTCCTCCTTCGGGACCTTGAAGTCGTCCATCAGGATCCTGGAAACGTCGACCTGGTTCACGCGAGCCTTGGTAACGGCCGCCTCGATGTCCTTCTCGGAGACCACGCCCTTATCGATGAGCCCGCCGTACTTGGTGGGCTTCGAGCTGCGCGCCGCGCGATGCTGGTTGTAGAACGCGATTCCGAGGATCTTCGCGAGTTCTTCCGCGGCCTCCTCGTCCTTGGGACCAAATCCCGTGCCGCCGCGCTTGTTGATCAGCTGAAGGACGCCAAGCAGATACTTCTCAAAGACGATCGGACAGGCGAGAACCTGGGTCGTGCGATAGCCGGTGGTCTTGTCCCAGCGCGAGTCGAACTTGAGGTTCGGATGGAGCTTTCCAAGTTCCGAGGGGTCATACGCGTTGCGAATGTTGATCGTCTTGCGTGAGAGTGCCGTGAATCCGGCGATCGAGCCGAACGTCTTCGGCACGCGGATTTCCTTGACGTCGTTTCCCGCCTTGAACATCGAGAACAGTTCCTGGTTCTTCGTGTCGAGGGCGAAAATGGTGACGCGGTCGGCATCGACGAGGTCGAGAATCTTGTCTTTCACCTCGACCAGAATGTCTTGAATACTGGCGGCGGAGTTCAGCGCGTGCGCGATCTCGATCAGCCGCTTGCGATAGCTGACCTCGCGTGACGTCGTCTCCGGAGTGCGGGATGTGGACATGGGAAGCGTGTGCTCCTTCTTGGGATCGTCTGGTGACGGCCCTCCAGCCTGCCTTCCTCGGAAAAAACCGCAGAAGAGAGGCCGCTTAGGCGGTAAGGATAGGCACCCTGCCCTTGAAGCGTCAATGTGCGGCGGGAAAGCGCGCTTGGAGCTCTTTTCCGTCAAACCACATGGAAGGGCTGTATATCTAAAATAATCCAGATTAGATCTTAGCCGGAGCTGATTTATAATTAGGCCACAACATTTTTAATCTAAGGAGATACTGATGGCCGCAACCCCGCTTCGCGACTTCCTCGAAATTCCCTACGACCAGCTTGAGGAAATGAACCTCGAAGTGAAGCAAGAGCGCATTAACCGCGTCTCCGCTTCGAAGATGCGCGACAAGCGCCTCAAGTATCTGAAGGACGAGAAAAGAATCAAGGCCGTGACCGTGTGCTTCACCGACCTCGAAGGTCGCCTGCACATGCTCGACTACGACAAGAAGTTCCTCCTCTCCTCCGCCGACAACCTGACCTTCGACGGCTCGTCTGTCCGTGGATTCACGGCGCAGCAGGAATCGGACCTCCGCCTTGCCATCGACTGGGCTGCCTTCTACTGGCTCCCGTCCGACGTGTTCGGACCCGGCAAGGTCCTCGTCTTCGGCGAGGTTCTGGGCCGCGACGGCGAGCCTTACGTGGGCGACATGCGCGCCACTCTGAAAGCGTGGTGCAACCGGCTCTTCGAGAAGGACGCGACGGTCTGCCATGCCGCGAACGAGATCGAAGGCTTTCTGTTCAAGGGCCGCGATGCCGAGCGTCACTATCAGGAAAGCGGCAAGTTCGACCTGATCTCCACCGGCGGCTACTACCACTCGCTCCCCGGCGATGCTCTCCGCCGCTTCATCGATCACGCGGCCGAGGTGCAGCGCGCGATGGGCTTCGAGAACGAGAAGGATCATCCCGAAGTCGCTCCCTCGCAGTTCGAGATGAACTACTCGTACACCGAGGCCGTGATCGCTTCCGACCAGGTTCAGCTCTACAAGCTGCTCTGCCGCCAGGTGGCGCAAAACTACGACCTGACCGCGTCGTTCCTGCCCAAGCCGGTCACCGGCGTGAACGGCAACGGCATGCACACCAACCTCTCCATCAATCGCAAGGGAAAGAACATCTTCTATGACGCGAAGGGTCCAGACATGCTGTCAAAGGCGGGATGGGACTTCGTTGATCGGATCCTCACGAGCGCCAACGACATCTGCCTCATGTTGAACTCGTCGGTGAATGCCTACCGCCGCCTCGATCCGCACTACGAAGCTCCGAACCAGATCAAGGCTTCCGCGAACAACCGCGGCGCGATGATTCGCATCCCGCTTGGCAATGAGCGTTCGAAGCGAGTCGAAGTGCGTTCCGTGGCACCCGACTCGAACCCGTACATGGCGATCTACTCGATGCTCCGCACCGGCCTCGAAGGTCCCGTGTCCGAGAAGGACGACGATCGCAAGGAGCGCACTCGCTTCCTGCCCGACAACATCTATGACGCCGTTCGCCTCTTCAAGGGCAGCGACTTCACGAAGAAGCTGATCGGCGAGGACGTGGCGTCCAAGTACGCCGAACTGAAGATGGCCTCTGCCGAGCGTTGCCCCAAGTCGCTCGGAACGTTGATCAAAACCGCGGAGATCCAGTTCCATCACGAGGTGACGAACCAGTACCTCTGGAGCCAGTTCTAGACCGTCTCCTTCAGGCGTGCTGGAATGGGCGGGCCCCGCGAGGGCTCGCCTTTTTGTCGGTCAGCCATCCCGTTCTGGTCAGTCGCTAAGCAGCCGACGCAATGTCTGCTCGCGAGGGCGCTAACCCTATAAGCTCGATGACGTGAGCGAGCGCGACAGGCTCTCCGACCAGATCCATCTCCTTGGAGACATTCTCGGGGAGACCATCGTCGAGCAAGCGGGACGCCCGCTCTTTGATCTGGTGGAGGAAGTGCGCGGCCTCGCCAAATCTCATCGTGACGGGAACGCCGAGGCCGGCGTGAGCCTGGTGCAGCGGATCGAGGCGCTGCCTCTCGCCGAAGCGCGCGGAGTGGTCAAAGCGTTCGCGTCCTACTTCGCGGTGGTGAACCTGGCCGAGGAAGAAGAGCGGGTCCTCGTCCTGCGCGAGCGTGAACGACAGGCGCATGAACGCGGCCAGCCGATGGAGGAAACCATCAGCGCGGCACTGCTGGCGCTGCGAGAGCAGGGCACATCGCCGGCGGATCTGCAGAAGATCCTCCACCGGTTGCTCATCATGCCGGTCTTCACCGCTCACCCGACCGAGGCCAAACGCCGCACCGTCCTCACCAAGTTTCACCACCTAGCTGACCTGCTGCACCAACTCGATTTCCAGTCACCCTCACCGGATGAACGCGCTGCTGCTCTCGATCGCCTTCGCGAAGAACTCGCGTCATTGTGGGAGACGGAGGAAACCCGCGCTTACAAACCGGGAGTTCTGGACGAGGTGCGGAACGGTCTCTATTACTTCGAGACGACACTCTTCGACCTCGCTCCCGAAATCGAAGAACGCATGCGACGCGGGCTGCGGGAGACGTTTCCCGATCAGTCCTTCGACGTGCCCCACTTCCTCCGCTTCGGCAGCTGGATCGGCGGCGATCGGGATGGCAATCCGAATGTCGATCCGGAAGCCACCGAGGCCGCGCTGCGTGAGCATCAAACGATGGCGCTTCGCCTCTACCTGCGCGGGCTCGATCGGATGCACGGCCATCTGAGCGTCGCGCTTCGCGAGGGGGAGAGTCACGCGCCCGACGCTGAATTGGAGGAGAGCCTACGTGCCGACGCGCTGCTCTATCCAGAGGTAGGAAAGCGCGCTGAGGATCGCTATCGCCGCCAACCGTATCGGCAAAAGCTCGCATTCGTCTACAAGAAGTTGCAGGCCACCCTTGACGCGGCCGCGCGGCCCTGGCGTGCGGACCATCGCCCCGCACCCGGCACCTATGCCTCCGCCGCCCAGTTCCTGGAAGACCTGCGCACGATCCAAACCAGCCTGCGAAGGCGCGCTGGAAATCGGCTTGCCGACGGAGCGCTCGGCACGCTGCTCACGCAGGCCGAGATTTTCGGCTTCCATCTCGCGACCCTCGATCTGCGCCAGCATGCGCAACGCCACGCCGACGCCTTCGCGGAGATCTTCGGTCGCTACGGGCACGGCGAGGCATGGAGCGGCGGCAACGACGCGAAACGCGCAGAGATGATCACCGCCGAACTCTTGAGCCCGCGTCCTCTGACCGCGCGCCTCGACTTCAGCAAGAACACCAACGAAACCCTGGAGCTGTTCCGACTCGTTCGGCGCGCCCACGATCGAATCGGACACGAAGCCGTCGAGACTTACATTGTCAGCATGACTCGCGGGGTCGCCGACATCCTGAGCGTGCAGCTTCTGGCCAAGGATGCCGGTGTCGAGGACGCACTCGATATCGTCCCGCTCTTTGAAACCGTGGCCGACCTTCATCAGGCGCCGATAACGATGGAACGCCTGTTCCAGAATCCCGCGTACGC
>JBDSLN010000162.1:0-6214 GCA_039916365.1 Vicinamibacteria bacterium | reverse complement strand
CCGCCGACATCCACGACATCCGCCGTGACGTCGCCATTGGCCGAGTTGTTGGCCAGCGCCACCGGCGTGTCATAGATGTCGAAGAGCTTCCGCGGCTTCGGCGCGGACATCCAGAGCTGTCCCTTGGTTGGCTGATAAAGCACGCCCTGCTGTGGGAACGACTCGATCTCGACGCTGCTGTAGCCGTACTCGCGCGCGAAGCGGGCCATCACTTCGCTCTCGCGGAAATGATCGTCGGCCTTGTACTCGCTAAGCGGCCGGACGCGCTGATACGGCACCAGTTCCATCAGGTGGTGCATGGCGCGCTCGCCGGATGCTTCGTCGATGATGCCGCGCATCTGCTTCCAGTTGAGGAGGGTGCGGTCTTCGGCTTCCTGGGCGCAGAGAAGTGCCGGTGCAACAAGCAGCGCGACGGCAGCGGAGAAACGCTTAAGGGCGGAGACGGAGAGGGAGATCGTCATGGCTACGAAGTCTAGCGATCCCCTCGCCAGGACGGCGGAAAAGTTCCCGGTCACTCCCCGCCTCGCAACTGACTAAGATACTTGTTATATGAAGCGGGCTTTGACGAATCACCTCATTATCGCGGGCACCCTGTCCCTTCTGAGCGGAGCCGCTTTTGCGCAGCCGACGTGGAGCCGCGACGTCCTCCCCGTCATCCAGGCTCGATGCCAGGGCTGTCACACCGCAGGCGGCATTGCGCCCTTTTCCCTCGAAAGCTACACAGAAGGGGCGCCCCACGCGGCCGCGATCGCGAGCTACGTTGAGTCACGAACCATGCCGCCGTGGAAGGCGGACGATGCGTGTCAGCCCCTGAAGGAGTCGCGGCGGCTGAGCGATGCCGAGTTATCGGTCATTGTTGCGTGGGCGCGCGGGGGGGCGCCCGAGGGCGATCCCGCGCAGGCGAGGCCAAATCCCAACTCGCTTCCTTCTCTCCCCTGGGTCGATGCCGAACTGAGCATGGCGTCGCCTTACACCCCGAGCGCCGCGCGGCCCGACGACTATCGCTGCTTCGTGATCGATCCGAAGCTTCCGGGCGAGCGCGACCTGATCGGCTACGACATCGTTCCCGGACAGCGCAGTCTGGTCCATCACGTGCTTCTTTACGGCGTGGGACGAGCCGAGGCCGAACGTCTTGACGCGGCCGAACCCGGCCCTGGCTACACCTGTTTCGGCGGCCCGGGAAGCGAGGGAGGCCTTGGCACTGTGTACGGCGCCTGGGTACCGGGGACGTCCGCGACTCAGTATCCGGAGGGAACCGGCATCACCATGCCGACGGACAACGTGATTGTGATGCAGATCCACTACAACACAGGGCACAGCGACGGGCACGCTCACGAGATCGCGCCGGACCTCAGCACCATCAAGCTGCAGCTGGCGAAAGGCCGGGTCGAGAAACCCGCGGTCATCTTTCCCATCGCCGACCTCAACTTCACCATTCCGCCGAAGACGTCGAACTTCACCACCACCGTCTCGTTTCCTTTCCCGGCCGCCGCGACGGTGTACGGGATGGGTCCGCACATGCACACGCGCGGCCGGAAGATCACGGTCACCGCCGATAACACCTGCCTCGTGAACATCCCATCCTGGGACTTCAATTGGCAGCAGCTGTATCAGTTCACCACGCCCCTTGCCTTGAAGCCGGGGGTCCGGCTCAAGCTGAGCTGCACGTGGGACAACGCGAGCGACAAAAGTGTGCGCTGGGGCGAAGGAACAGAAGACGAGATGTGCCTCAACTATTTCTACTTCACTCGGTAGTTATCCAGGGGGTGACGCCCTTCCCTTGCGGTTTCGCTTGGAAGCTTCGCCCCGACCCAGCCGTTGATTCCCGCCGACATGACGCGGACGTCGCGGTAGCCGAGCTTCTCGGCTCGCTTGGCCGCGTTGGGCGCCTTGCGACACAGTTGGCCCGAGCAATAGAAAACGATGGGCGCGTCTTTGTCGGCGGGAAGGTCCGCCGGCGCATAGTCCACTGGATCGAGGTTGGCAGCGCCCGGAACGTGGGCCTTCGCCCAGCTCTCTCGCGAATTGACGTCGATCACCGTGACTTGATCCTTCGCGACCAGTCGATTCAGATCAGCGGGGGAGATGACTTTGAGGCCCATCAGTCGCGCGAACATGGTCGTCTCCTACCCCTGGCTGAGCGTAGTCGGCCCGCCACTCCGGGGCATTGAGAAACGGCTGCAGGCCTGAGTCGACATCACCAGAAAGCTCGCGCCCAGGAAGCAGGCGGCGATTCCGTGCGCATTTTCGATCGGCGCCAGCATCCACGCGAGCATGTAGCCAAGACCTCCAAGGGTCAGGCTCCATCCCGCGAAGCGACGTTTCGTCTGCTCGGCCACCGGATGGCGGGGTGCTTTTCGGGGAAGGGTTTTCGGGATCGCGTTTCCCATGAAGATCACCAGCGCGCCCGCCAGAACCCCGAACAGACGATGAGCCAGGTCGGTGCCGAGTTCAGGCGACAGGCTCTTGATCACGATGGCGCCCTGGCAGAACAATCCCGCCGCGACCAGACTTCGTCCCACTTCGGCGCGCCACGGCGCATGAACATTCGTCATCGCTTACCTCCTCGCTCGCGCCCTTGCCGGCGTCATGGCTTTGTCGTTGTTCGAGATCTGGAGGCCGAAGGTTCGCGCGAATCCAAGCAGCGCTTCTTCGAGCACGGACATCTTCAGGCGATAGGTGATGGTCCGGCCACTCTTGTCGGCTGCGATGAGGTCGGCGTTGACCAGCACCGTGAAATGCGCGGACATCGTGGGTTTGCTGACATCGAAATGATCTGCCAATTCGCCCGCACTCATCGGAGCTCGCTGAAGCAGCTCCAGAACTCTTCGCCTCGTCGGATCGGCGAGAGCCTTGAATACCTTGGTCATAGGTCGATATTTAGCCAAATATCTAAATGTTTGTCAAGCCCTTTTTTACTGACCTGAGAAGAAGGGCTCGCTGCGGATATGCGGTAACTACGCCTTGGGCGTACGCGCTTCGCTCTCGACGGTGTGGCCGAGCGTGAGTGCACTGAAGCCCATGGCGAGCAGGCAGCAGACCACCATCGTCTGGAACACCCCGTCCCAGCCCCAGTGATCGGCGATCCAACCGACGCCCGTGCCGGCGATGGCCGAACCGAAGACATACCCGAAGAACCCGGTGAAGCCGGCGGCGGTACCGGCGGCCTTCTTGGGAACGAGGTCGAGCGCGTGCAGGCCGATCATCATGATGGGTCCGTAGATCAGAAAGCCGATGGCGATCAGGGCGGCATAGTCGATCCAGAGCGGTCCCTTGAGATTGAACCAGTAGACCAGCACCGCGATCAGAGTCAGACCCATGAACAGGATCGTGGCGGGAGCGCGCCGCGCTTTGAAGTATCGGTCGGAGATCCACCCGCAGGCGATCGTTCCCGGAATCGCCGCCCACTCATACAACGACCAGCCGATGCTCGACTGCTTGAACGAGAAGCCCTTGGCGGTTTCGAGATAAGTCGGAATCCAGTTCACCACGCCGTAACGGACAAAGTAGATGAAGGCGTTCGCGAAGGAGATAGCCCACAGATACTTATTGCGAAGCACGTGCTCCATGAAGATCTCCTTGAACGTGAAGGTCTTCTCGTGCGCTTCGGTGTAGCCCGGGGGATAGTCGTTCTTGTAGGCCTCGATGGTGGGCAGGCCCTTCGACTGCGGCGTGTCCTGCATCAGGAAGTACGCGACGATGGCGATCACCGCGGCGATCAGCGCATTGAAATAGAACTTCGCGCCCCAGTCGTTGAACAGGGTGACGCCAAGGAGCGCAAGGTTCGCCACCAGCGCTCCGCCCACGTTGTGCGACGTGTTCCAGACAGACACCGTCAGTCCTCGTTCCTTGGTGCTGAACCAGTGCACCATGGTCTTCCCGGCAGGCGGCCAGCCCATGCCCTGAACCCAGCCGTTCACCGTTTGCAGCATGATGATGACGAAGAGGGACGCGTACACAGCCTTCACCAGTCCACAGATCGCCATAATCGCGCTGGAGATCAGAAGACCGACCGGCAGGAAGATTTTGGGATTGCTGCGATCGGAGATCGAGCCCATCAGGAACTTCGAGAGACCGTAGGCGACAGACAGGAACGTGAGTGCTGTGCCGAGGTCAGCCTTCGAATACTCGGGATGCTCCTTCAGGATGTCCGGAATCGCGAGCGCGATGTTATTGCGGACGAGGTAGTAGCCCGCGTAACCGACGAAGATACCGAGGAAGACCTGAGTCCTCAGCCGCTTGTAGGTTGGGTCGACTTGATCGGCGGGAAGAGGCTCGGCGAAAGGGGCCGGGCGCAGCAGATCGAGCATTGGGCGGACTCTACTCTTCTTCCGCGAGGCCGCTGGCTGACTTCGCCAGGTCTTTCGGCAACGAGGCTGCGACCATGTGTACGCTACCGGAATGCAACGTCACTGCACCACCCCTCGTCTTCTCGCTGTCCTGCCGGCGATGGCGAGCGTCCGCGCCTCGGCGCGGGTTGCGGATTTTTTCGGATCGTAGCATCGCGACGTTGATCCGACCGATGATTGGCGCGTCACTGGTTCTCTTGTGAGAATGTCCTTTGGAACCGCCTAGGATGATTCTGTGAATGAGATCGAAATGCGTCACCGGAGTCGCCGGAGTCTTCTTCATGCCGAAGGACCCCAAGGGCCTGACCACAGCGCGCCCTCACGAGATCGCGGATAGTCAAGAATGAACGACTTCAATAGTTCGGCGTCGGTTCGACGACTCGCGACCGTCCTCAACCGCAGGTTCGGCGTCTGGGTTGCTTCTCCCAGCGTGGCGCTGTTGTCCGCCCTGGTCGCTGGCAAGGGACGCCCTAAGCGTCTGCTTGTTGAACTGGGTGTGCCGCCGTTTGTGTCGAATATTGCACGCATCGCGGGAGCGACGCCCGTCCATGTTCCCGCGAGCCAGGTGAGGCCGGCGATTCGCGGCGCCGTCGTCACCGAAGGGTTGAGCCCGGATCTCGTCTGGGTGACGGCCGTTCACCGAGAAGGACATCTCGCGGAAACCGAATGGCTAACGGAGGCTCGCTCTCACGGCGTTCCCTCCGTTGAGATCTGTCTGGGCAGCCTGGGTGCGCTGATGACCGTGCCAGAGCGCCTCGCGTCCTTCACCATCGTCCAGCTGGATGCCGAGCGGACCCTGGATGGCCTTCAACTCACGGCTCTGTTGACGGACGACAGCGACCTCGCGGACCGTGTGCGCCAACTGTGCCTGCCCGGGCCAGGGTCTGCGGACTACGTCCTCGATGCCTCCCCGCGCGGCGTGACTTACGACGAGCCCGCGTTGCTCAGCCTTCTGGATGCCTCGATCGCCCGCGCACAATCGCCTGCAGTTGAGGAACCGCTCCCTCCCGCGGCGGGCCAGGGCTTTGATTTGTCCTGGAGCCGGCGTTTTCAGGATGAGGACGGTCCCGTTTCGGCGGTCGTCGCGGCGCCACCGCCATCGCGCGACGAGCCGGGCAAGAATCCCTGGCTGATGCGCTTCGCCGAAGCGGAGGCTCGGCAGGCGCAAGCAGTCCAGTCGCTCACGGCGCTCCGCTCGCAGTTCGAGTCAGAACAGGCCGGTCGAGCGCGTGTCAACGAACGGCTGCAGCTGATCGAGAAGGAGTCGGCCGAGCGAGGCGAACGCCTGCTGATCCTGCAGGCCGAACGCGACCGGCTGAAGGTCGCCGCCCTGGCCCAGGCTGAGGAGTCCGACAAGAACCTGATGCGCGCTCAGACGCAGATCGAAGAGCTCGAGACCAACGCGATCTTCAACAGCAAGGAGCGGGCGGAGCTACTCGAGCAGAAGAACGAAGTGGCGCGGCAACTCTCCGCCGCCGAAAAGGAACGAGCGACTTTGTCGGCGCGGGCCGAAGCTCTCGAGCGAGATCAAGCAAAAGTCGAGGCGGCGCGAGAGAAACTGGCCGCTCAGCTGACGCGGGCGGAGGCGGAGATTCAGGCGATGACTCTGAAGGCCGAAGCGAGCGAGCGGGATCGCAAGGAGCTCAAGAAGGAAGCCACATCTCACAACGAGCGCGCGGTGGCGGCTGAAGCGGCTCGTATGGCCCTGGCGACGCAGATCGCGCGGTTCGAGTCGGAAGTCGGGACGAACGATCAGTCGAGAAACCATCTCCTCGACCAGAAGGCCGTAGTCGAGGGCGAACTTGCGCTGGCTCGGGCGGAGGCCGGAGCGCTCAAGTCGAAGATCGAAGGGGTTGAGGCACGGC
>JBDSLN010000161.1:0-6266 GCA_039916365.1 Vicinamibacteria bacterium | reverse complement strand
CATAGGGCGGCGCCGTGGTGGCATCCATCATGACGACTACGCGGCCGGCGCGAAGGCCGTTGAGAATTGCCTTGGTCGAAAGCTCAGGTGCGAAGACACGGACACTCGGCTGACCAATCGGGGTGTCGCCGCGATGCCAGTCGCTCACGCCCACGGCCGCCAGGTGCCGTCCCTTCCTCAGCAACACGTCCCACATCGCGATCGCGCGTCGCATCTCGTCGGGCTCGCGACTGGTGATCTCGATCGTCCTGGCCTGCGCGGGAATGCCGTGAGTCCAGCTACACGCGACGCAGCTTCCGTAAGGATGATTGACCCCGACAAGCGCGCCCTTCGCGACGGCCGCATCGAACAGATGGTTGATGGCCGGATCACCGGGCAGAACCCGAAAATCCACCAGATCCCGCTTACCGCCCAGTCCCCAGACGTTGGCGTGGCCTCCGGGTGTCGTGACTTCCTCGCTGATGATGATCAGCAACCCAGGAACGTCGATCGCTTCGCGCTGCTGGGCGGTCGTGTTGTGATCGCTCAGAGCCAGGAAGTCGAGCCCTTCTCCGCGAGCCTTGGCCGCAAGCGCCTGAATCGAAAGAGCGCCGTCACTGTTGTGCGAGTGCGCGTGAAGGCCGCCCGAGTACCAGGCAGGTCCAGTACGAATCGGCTCCTTCGGGCGCACCGGCAGCGCGGGCGGAAGAGGCGGAATTGAATCGTTCGACGTTTTGACCGATATCTCGACATCCACGCCGGCAAGGCCCACCTTGTAGAGGCCAAGGGCCACCCGCCACGTTCCCACCTGAATCGGTCCCGGCCAATATCCGGGCGTCGCGTCCGAAGAACTCACAAAGATGGAGTTCCGCTCACCCCCGCTCCAACCACGAAACGCCTTCGTGTGAAGGGCCGTGGAGCCGGGTTCCATCAATCCAAGATCGACGACGTTCTCTTCGGCCTTCGGATACTTGAAGTCGATGTCGATGCGCGTCACACCGGCGGGCACTTCAAAGGGAACGTAGACGTAGCGCTCGGTCTGCTGCTGCTTCTGAGTGAAATGAGCTTTCAGCACTCGGACGACGGGCTCGGCCGCCCTCGCCATCGACGGCGGTGCCCCGAGGAGGAGGACCGCGCTAACCCCGGCAAAGGCCGCGATCCACGTCATTCGGCGGCGCGCCTTGCCCACGGTCTTCTCAGGCAACGCCTTCGTGATCCGCCAACATATTGAGGACCAGCGCGGTCCATGAGAAGGCGTGAGCGCCGAAGCCACCGCCATCGTACGGATCGTAGTACTCGCGAAAGCCGGCCTTCTCGATCAGCTCGGCCGACTTGTCTTCGATGGTCCGGGCGAGATCGACAAAGCCATGACGTCGCAGACCGCGCGCGATGTACCAGTTCGTATTGATCCAGCTCGGACCGCGCCAGAGAAGCTTCGAGTCGATCTCAGGACGATCATCGGACGGCTTCAGATAGAGAGGCTCGTTGAGCGCAGCCGACGGAATCGGATAGGCCGCCGCGTATTCCTTCGGATCGGCGATGTGACGCGCCAATGCTTCGACCATCTCTCGCGGAAGATCCGGAAGAAGAATCGGCATCAGCGACGTGACGGTGCTGACGTTGAGCTGCTCTTCACGCTTGCCGCCGAGGTCGAAGAACAAGCCGGTCTTCGGATCCCAGCATTTCCTGACCAGCGAATCGACCGTCTTCGCGGCGCGCGCCCGCATCGTCGCCGCACTCGCGTGATCGCCCGCTTCCTGATGGAGCTCGGCGAGTACGCGTTGATTCTCGGCGTAGATGGTGTTCACGAGAACGTCCTCGACCACGAAGCGGTCCGCCTCGAACATCTTGTCGTGGTCGCGTTGCATCTCGGCGTAAGAACCCACCGCGCGCTGCCAGGCCAGAGTGAACTCATCACGGTTCGGAATGCTCACGCCAAGGTACTTGTCGTACTTGGGAATGTGATCGAGACCCGATTCGTCAGGCTGAAGGATCGCAATCAATCCGTCGCGGTCCGGATCGCGCATGCGATCAAGCCAGTCGTAGTATTTCTGAACCTTGGGGAGAAGATCGTTCAAAACTTCGCGACCGCCTTCTCCTCTTGTAATGGCAAAGAGTGCTTCCGCGAGAAGCGGCGGTTGAATGCAGTCGGAAAGATAGGGAGTTCGATACGCGATCGAATATTCCTTCAGCATCTCCTCGAAGGCTTCGCGCTGCCAGAAGGTGACGTGGCCGACGAAACCATCGTCAGGCTGATTCTGAAGGAGGCTGCGGATCTCGGAGCGGGCGCGAACCATGTCATACCGGGCCAGAACGATGGCGTGGAAACAGGAATCCCAGAACCACTGAAACGGGTAGGTGCCCGTCGATGGACATACGAAGTCGTAGTCGTGACCGCACCACGCCGCGGTGCCTTTCTGGCGGTTGCGCTCGTAGAGAGCGTCAACCCTCTGGAGCATGGCGTTATAGCGTTGGGAATGGCTCATCGGGCCGAGATCATGTCACGAGCGGCGGGAACGTTTCATCGGAAAATTGGTCTTGAGTTTTGCCTCAACCCCCATCCCGCGACGCGGGTCTAAGTTATTAGGTGGATCATGTCCTTCAGGATACGTCTGTCCACCCGGAGCGACTGAGACGCAAATCCAGTCTTAATGGTTACTTAAGAGAGTGATGTCAAAGTTGGTTCCGCTGTTCGTTCAGAACGCCGTTTCTTGTGGAGAGTTCGCGTGAAGACAAATGTGAAGTCCTGGCTCATATGGATTGCGACCGTGGCCTGCGTGGGAGCGACCTCGGCATGGGCTCAGGCCCAGGCGGCGGCTTCCACTCCGGTGAGCGTTCTCGGCCAGGTCGAATCCGTGGATGCGGCGACCCGGACCCTCACCATCAAGACTGAAGGTGCGGGCGAAATCACCGTCGTGCTCCATGAAAAAGGAGCGGTCATGAAGGTGGCGCCGGGCGAGACGTCGCTCCAGAACGCCGCGACCATCGCCTTCGACGGCATCACCATCGGCGATCGCGTTCTCGTACGCGGTGGCGCCAAGACCGAAACGCGCATCGATGGCGCGCTTCGCGTGGTTGTCATGGCGAAGACGGATCTAACCACTCGTGATGCCAACGACCAGAAGGCCTGGCGTGAGCGCGCGATCCTGGGAACCGTAACCTCGACGAATCCTGCGGGCAACGAATTCACGGTGAGGCTCAATGCCCCGACTCCGCCGCCTGGCGCGGCCGGAGGAGCGACGCCGCCTCCTCCTCCGATGCTCGTGGTGGATGCCTCCAAGGCGACTGTTCATCGCTATCTGGACACGTCGGCGAAGTTCGCTGACGCGAAGCCCGCGAAGATCGCGGACATGGCGGAGGGCGATCAGCTCCGCTTCCTCGGCACGAAGTCTGCCGACGGCACGAAAGCGACCGCTGATCGCGTGGTCTTCGGCTCTTTTAGGACGCGCGCGCTTTCCATCGAAAAAATCGACGAGGTGACGGGCGAACTCAGCGTGAAGGATCTCGAGTCCAACCAGAAGTACACACTCTCTCTTGTTACGGGAGGAACCATCCGCAAGATTCCCGCGGAGATGGGCGCCATGATGGCGATGATGGCGGGCGGGGGCGCTGCCGGCGGTGGCGGGCGGTTTGGCGGACGCGGCCCCGGCGCTGGAGCCGGTGCTCCGGGCGGTGGCAACCGTCCCGCGGGTGCTCCGGGTGGAGCGCCACCGGCGGGTGGTGTTCCGGGTGGCGGCGCCGGCCGTGCCGGCGGATTCCCCGGCGGCGGACGCGGACTGACCGACATGGTCGAGCGCATGCCCATCATCACCCTCGCCGATCTCAAGAAGGACGACTGGGTCGGCGCGGTGATCGGCAAGGCCGATGCGAGAGGTCACGCCATCGCATTCAACGTCCTGGCAGGCATCGAAGTCTTCGCTTCGCGGGCCAACCGCACAGGCGGCGTCGACGTCGGCATGCCCGCGGGTCTCATGGATGGCGGCCTAGGCGGCCAATAGCTTTTCAGAACTTCAACTTCCCAAACGTTCGTTTTTCTCTGTCACAAAAACCACAGATCGGTAGAACATGATTTCCCTCAGTTTCCTTCCCCGGCTCAGACAGCGCTTTAGGCAGATCGCGGCTTGCGCGGCTCTCAGCCTTCTCGCATTAACCCCGTCGGCACGCGCGGCGGGGGCCGACGCGGCCGTCGACGCGATCATGGAAGGACGCGTGGTCGACCAAACCGGCGCCACCCTGTCCGGGGTCAAGATCACGTTGATCGGTTCGGCGGGAAAGACCGTCAACAGCGACAAGGAGGGTAAGTTCCGCGTCAGCGTTCCCGCAGGCTTCTACGTCGTGACCGCTGAGAAGATCGGCTTCGTCCCGTACGCCGCCGCGAACATTGAGTTGAAGCCGGGCACCCCCAATGTCCAGGAAATCCGCCTCGAAGTCGCGCTGTCGGAGGCGGTGACGGTTGAGGAGCAGGCATCGGCGGTGAGCCTGGATGCCTCTCAGAATGCGGGTGCTTTGGTGTTGAAGGGGGATGATCTCGAATCCCTCCCGGACGATCCGGACGAACTCGCGGCGGCTCTCCAGGCCATGGCCGGGAATTCCGGCGGCCCCAACGGCGGCCAGATCTTCATCGATGGCTTCACTGGTGGACGTATGCCGAGCAAGGCATCGATCCGGGAGATCCGTATGAACTCGAATCCCTTCTCCTCCGAGTTCGATCGCATGGGCTTCGGCCGCATCGAAATCATCACCAGGCCCGGAACCGACACGTATCACGGCAATGGCTCGCTCCGCTTTAACAACGCCGCGCTCAATACCCGAAATCCTTACGCGAATAACAAACCTCCCTATCAGCGCGAGGACTATTCGGCCGAGTTCGCCGGTCCGATCGCCAAGGGCAAGGCGTCGTTCTCGTTCGATTCCGACTACCGCAGTGCCGACGAGAACTCGACCATCGCCTCGACCATCCTGGATGCCAATCTTCAGCAGACCCCCTTCGCTCAGACCCTGACCCGTCCCTCGAGTCGTTCGTCGTTCGAGCCGCGCATCGACTGGCAAGTCAACACCAACCACGCGCTCACTGTGAAGTACTCGCATTCCGAGAACAGTTCGAAGGGGAACGGCATCGGCAACTTCACCCTCGCGTCCCGCGGCGTCGACTCGAAGAACTTCGAGAACAATCTCGACAGCACGTTCAACTCCATCCTGGGCAAGAAGATCAACGAAGTCCGCCTGCGCTTCAACAAGAACAGCCGCACCCAGATCGCGAACGACGCCTCCCCCGGTCTCGTGGTGTCAGATGCGTTCAACGGCGGCGGCGCCTCGGTCGGTTCCTCCTCCGCAAAGGGATCTCGCTTCGAGTTGTCGGACGTGATGTCCTGGGCCACCAAGAAGCACGCATTCCGCGCCGGCTTCCGCGTGCGCCGCAACACCACCAACGAAGACTCGCGCAGCAACTTCGCGGGCGTGGTCACCTTCGCGGGCGGCACCGGTCCGCAGCTCGACGCCAACTTCAACCCGGTCACCGGCAACAGCAGCATCATTCCGCTGACCAGCCTCGACCGTTTCCAGCGCACGGTGGTGCTTCAGGCCCGCGGACTCTCTCCCGCGCAGATCCGCCTCCTTGGCGGCGGCGCCACTCAGTTTGTGGTCGCGGGCGGCAATCCGCTTGCCGACGTCGCGCAGACCGACGCAGGCGTGTTCTTCAACGACGACTGGAAGAAGTCCGATCGCCTCGTGTTGGGCTTGGGCCTGCGCGGTGAGTGGCAGGACAACATCAAGAGTCGTCTCGATCTCGCGCCCCGTGTCTCGTTCGCCTACTCGCTGAAGATGAACAAGGACGGCCGCACCCCGAAGACGGTGACGCGCGGGGGCATCGGCGTCTTCTACGACCGAGTCGACAACGGTCTCACCCTTGATGCCAATCGGTATCTCGGCGGTGGCCGCGTGCAGTACCTGGTGACTGATCCCACCATCCTCGACACCATCAAGGTTTCAAGCACCGCCGTGGTGAGCACGCCGACGGTGGTCACCCTGAACAACTTTTCCCAGCCGCAGAACACGCGCGTGGTCGCCCGCGACACTCGTGCACCACGAACCGTTCAGGGCTCCCTGTCCCTCGAAGACCAGCTCGGTCGCTTCACCGGCTCGCTGACGTTGATCGCGTCGCGCGGTGACAATCAGCTTCGTTCCCGCAACATCAACGCTCTCCGAGCCGATGGAACGCGGCCGCTCATCGCTCCGGGAGCGGTTTACCAGTACGAAACCACCGGTCGCAACCGCCAGTTCCAGATCGT
>JBDSLN010000160.1:0-4647 GCA_039916365.1 Vicinamibacteria bacterium | reverse complement strand
GTGATCGCGAACGGATCCACGGGAGCAGCACTCTTGCCGGCGGTCAAGGCGACGCGCGCCACTTCTTCCTTGCCGATGGTCTTGTCGTAATCCTGCATGATCGGCCAGGGCTCATTCGCGAGTGCTGGGGGAGCCGCTGCGAAGATCGTCTTCAAGGCAACGCCCTGGTTCTTGTTGACGGCGAGAGAGTACGTGCCTTCCTTGCCCACAGGAATGTAGAGCGAGTACTTGCCGGCGGGAACCGCCTGGCCACCGATCTTGATCGGACCTTCGGTCATGATGGTCGTGACCTGATCCTTGCCCGCGCGCCATACGCCATCCGCCGGAAGACCCTTCATGAGGTCGTCGAGGGAACGGGTGCCGAGCTTCGCTTGACCGTAGTCAATGCTCACAGCCTTGCCGCCCACCGTCGCGGAAGTCTTGCCGCGGGTCGACGCGGGCTGGGCCACGGCGACAGTCCCCACAGAGAGGGCCAACGCCAGAATAGTCAGTTTCTTCATTCGTTACAGTGCTCCAATGCGGGTGTGTTCATGGGTTGATAAACGGGCGCACACCACAAACGCCCGTTGTTTGAAAACGTATCTTGACCGTTCGTGGGTGCTACGCCCAAACGGCCGCGTTCAAACGGATGAACGGCCTAATCCCTTGTAACAGGAGACTAGGCCGCGTCCAGAGCCGCCTTCACGAGGTCGTTGACGATTTTCGGATTGGCCCGTCCACCACTCTTTTTCATGACCTGGCCGACGAACCATCCGATCGTGTTGGTGCGACCCTTCTTGTAAGTCGCGACCTGAGCGGCCGACGAGGCAATGACTTCGCGGATCGCGGCGTCGATGGCGCCGGTGTCTGAGACCTGGGACAGACCTTCGCGCTCGACAATCGCCTTCGGCGACTCGCCCGACGTCCACATGCGCGCGAAAACCTCCTTAGCGGTCTTGCCGTTGATGGTGCCCGTATCGATCAGGCCAATCAGCTCGGAGAGCGACGCAGGAGGGATGGGCCAGTCCTTGAAGGACACTTCGCCATCTTCACTGGTCCGTCCCTTCATCTCACGCATGACTTCAGTCATGACCCAGTTGGACGCGGCTTTGCCGTTGCCGCAGCCCTTCGCCACTTCCTCGAAGAAATCAGCGACTTCAGGGGTCAGGGTCAGAACTTCGGCGTCGTAGCGAGGAATGCCGTAGTCACTGACGAAACGCACGCGTTTCGTGGCCGGAAGCTCAGGCAGCGCTTTCAACGTCTCGTCGCGCCATTCCGCGGAAATCACGAGAGGCGGAAGGTCGGGCTCGGGGAAGTAACGATAGTCATGCGCGTCTTCCTTCGACCGCATCGATGCGGTTTCGTCTTTGTCTGCGCGATACAGGCGGGTTTCCTGGACGACCTTGTGGCCCGCTTCCACGAGGCCCACCTGCCGCTCGTACTCGTATTCGATCGCGCGAGAGACGTTGCGGAAGGAGTTGAGGTTCTTGATTTCGGCGCGCGTGCCGAGCTTCTCGGCTCCACGCTCGCGCACCGACACGTTCGCGTCACAGCGGAGCGAGCCTTCCTCCATGTTGCAGTCGGAAACATCCGAATAAACAAGAATCGCTTTCAGCGCGGTGAGGTACGCATGCGCTTCCGCGGCGGAACGCATGTCGGGCTTGCTCACGATCTCGATGAGGGGAGCGCCGCTGCGATTGAGATCAACGCCACTCATGTCCTTCGACCACGAGAAGCCTTCATGGAGAAGCTTGCCGGCATCCTCTTCCATGTGAATCCGTTCGAGGCCCACCGTCTTGGACGTGCCATCGGCTTCCATCGCTTCGACCTTGCCATCGGTCGCGTAGGGCTTGTCGTACTGCGAAATCTGGTAGCCCTTCGGCAAGTCGGGATAAAAGTAGTTCTTGCGCGCGAAGACCGACGTCTCATGCACGGTACAACCCGTGGCGAGTGCCGCACGCAGGGCCAGAGTCACCGCCTCACGGCTGATCACCGGAAGCGCTCCAGGCAGGCCCAGACACACCGGGCAGACGTTGGTGTTGGGCATATCGCCAAACTGATTCGGACACGAACAGAAGAGTTTGGTCTTGGTTTTCATCTGGCAATGGACTTCGAGTCCGATGACCATCTCGTACTTGTTTCGCAGCGATTCTTCAAGCATGGGCAGTTATTTAGTGTATCAACGGGGTCCACCGAATGAGTGAAACCCAGCCTGAACCGGTGCCCACCCAAGCCCTGCCCGTCGTCCGCCGCCGGAGCCGCTTCAAGAAGGTCACGGCTGGAATCGCCGTGGCCCTCGCGATCTTCGTCGCCTGGTTCTGGATGGGTGTTCCTGCGCGGTCCGCGGTGCGTGACTTGGCGAAGAGTGTCATGAGCGAGACCAGCGTGATGCGGCAACGCGACCGCGAAGCGCTGGAAGCGGGCCGGAAGCCACGCCGACTCCAGAAAACCGTCCCGCTGCCGAGCATCTCGAAGAATCTGATCCAGGCCGTCTTGTCCGCCGAGGACCCAAACTTTTTCGGGCATGAAGGCATCGACTGGGATGCGGTGAAGGAGTCGATCGAAACCAACATCGAGAAGGGTCGCTATGCGCGCGGCGGCAGCACAATCACGCAACAGCTCGCCAAGAATCTGTTCTTCACGACCTACAAGAGTCTGATTCGGAAGGGCCGCGAAGCCATCGTGGCCACGTGGATGGAGCAGGACCTCCCCAAGAAACGGATCATCGAGATCTACCTCAACGTCATCGAATGGGGCGACGGTGTCTACGGCTGTGAGGCCGCCGCGCGGCGTTACTACGGCGTGAGTTGCGCCTCCCTGGATATAGACCAGGCGGCCGGTCTTGCCGCCATGATTCCCTCGCCGCGGCGCATCAATCCGCGTACGAATCCGAGCCTCCATGCGCGGGCCACTCGAAAGGTACTTCGCCAGATGCGCTGGGCGGGCTACCTGAGACGGGACATCCGGGACATGGGCAACGAGCCCGAGAAGATCGTGGCCGATGACGACTTGCCGGAGCCACGAGAGAACGACGATCCACCTCATCCGACGGCGACGCCGACGCCCAGTCCCACGCCCGAGCCGACTCCTGCGCCCACCGTGGAAACGTAGGACAAACCAGACAAACATGATCGAATTTCCGGCGTGAGCGCGCCGCCTGAAGATGCTGACGTCGAAACCGCGTCGCTCGGCTACGCGAAACGCTTCGATTCCGCGGTGGGTCGATGGATGCTTGAGACCCAGCTGGGACTCACCATGGATCTCCTGAGCGACCTCGTGTCACCTACTGTTCTCGATGTCGGTGGCGGTCACGGCCAAATCGCGCCGGCTCTTGCCGTGACGGGAAGTGCGGTCACCGTTCTGGCCAGCAACAACGAAGCTGTGGCCGTGACCTTGCGCCCCATGATCGATGCGGGCGGAGTCGCCCTGTTGATCGGCCCTCTTCGAACGCCTCCGGTCGAGCCCAAATCTTTTGATGTAGTCGTCAGCTATCGCCTGCTGGCTCACGCTCATGACGTCCCGGCGCTCATCAAGGCGCTCACCGAACCCGCTCGGAAAGCGGTCCTGGTCGACTACGCTACGTCGCGCAGCTTCAACGCACTGGCCGAACTGCTCTTCGCGGCGAAGAAGAAAGTCGAAAGCAACACGCGTCCTTTCCTGGTCATGAAAGATGGCGAGATCGAGAAACTCTTCCGGGCGAACGGTTTCAAGCGTCAAGCGCGACGACCTCAGTTTTTCTGGCCCATGGCGCTCCATCGCGCCCTCAACTCCCGCTCTCTTTCGCGCTCGCTCGAAAACGTCACCGGCGCTGTGGGATTGCGCGCCCTGTTCGGCTCCCCGGTGATCGCGAGGTTCGACCGTGTCTGAACCCTGGGCCATTCGTCTGTACGAGAAATCGCCGCTTAAGCGCGACAAGGTGAAAGCGCTGCTGTCGGTCCTCGGCGACGTGGAAGGGAAACGATGTCTGGACCTGGGTTCCGACAACGGTGTGGTCAGCCTGCTCCTTCGTCGTCAAGGAGGTTCGTGGGCCTCAGGCGATTTGACCCCGGAAACCGTGGAAGCAATCCGTAGTCTTGTCGAGACCGACGTCTATCTCGTTACCGAACGTCGTCTTCCCTTCAAAGAAGCCGAGTTTGATGTCGTGGTAGTCGCCGACATGATCGAGCACGTAACGGAAGAATCAGCTTTCGTTTCCGAGATCGCGCGGATCCTGAAGCCCGGCGGACGACTCATCGTCAACACGCCGCACGAACGCAATACGATGCTGCGCAAAATGCGTCTGGCTCTGGGGCAGACCGATGAGAAGCACGGCCATGTCCGGCCGGGCTATACGCGCGAGACGCTCGGTTCACTGCTGTCGCCATCGTTCGCCCTCGGCGAAACCGCGACCTACACCAAAGCGTTCTCCGAAACCATCGACACCGCGATGCAGTTCGGCCTGGAAAGCCTAGGCAAGAAGGGCTCAAAGAAGGGTGTGGTTGTCACCGGCGGCGATCTGAACAAGCACGCGAAGATGTTCAAGGCCTACAGCGCGGTGTTTCCCTTCGTATGGGGTTTCTCCAGACTGGACGCGCTGCTGCCTTTCAATGACGGTTACCGTCTGCTCCAGGTTGCCACCCGCAAACAAACATGACCCCATCAACCGACCTTCAGATAACCACGGCGACC
>JBDSLN010000159.1:0-14091 GCA_039916365.1 Vicinamibacteria bacterium | reverse complement strand
TCGAAGGGGAGCGTACTGCCCTTCCCGCTCCTGGCAACTTGCGTTTAACACTCGCGACCTAGCTTGCGATGTTGCTGTGCTAGAACCGGTCGAGCCGACCCGGCATGGCGGGCGCGGGGAGAGGAGCCAGAACCGGGCGGGTCTGAATCCAATGGCCCGCACGTTGAGTGACCGTGATTCCGGCCGCTTTGAGGGCGGACTCGACATCGGAACGAGCGCTTGCGATACGCGAGCCGAAGATCATCTCCAGATCGGCGCGCTCCACCGCCCAGTGCTGACCTTCGATGTGGACGAGGCGACCGACGACCCGCCCCAGAAAGCACGCGCTATGAAGATCTGCGTCGAGAGCGTCAGCCACCACCTCGCGCTCGCGGTCGGACGCACCCCCAAGCATTTCCATCGACCAACAGCGCTTTACACGAGCAGACCCACAGACCCGACACGTGCGCTCGCCTGTCTCGAACGGCTGCCGGCCACCGCAAACCAGCGATTGGCAGGCACGAACGAACGCGGGGTCCTGAAACATGAAGTCGTCAGTTCTCCGCGATTCGGGCCAGCGCTGCGCTCGCGGCCGTTCGCGTTGCAGGGTCTTCGTTCAACGACAACTCCCGCAAGCGCTCGGCAAAGGGCGCGGCCGCGCTGCCGAAGACCGCGGCGTCGAGGGCGGCGCCTCTCCGCTCCTCCGAATCATGGCTGTAAAGCCGAAGGTAGATGGAGTTCGCTTCGCCGGAGGTCATTTTGCGTTTGAGCCCAGCTTGTTTCCGCGCCGCAATGTTGCCGAAGAGCTGACTTTCCACGGCGAGGCCACGGCCGATCCGGCCCGCGTAGTAGTGATTCGCTGCCAGAAGGAACGCCGCCGCATCGTCCATCACGATCGCGTATTTGTCGCGCGTCGCCCAGAGGATGGTCTCCACTCCGAAGCGTTGCGCATCGGCCTCTGCCTGCGGTCTCTTCGACGCGTCTTCTGAACCTTCCCAAATGAGCGTGCCGGCATGGAAGACCCAGGAAGATGACCCCATGGCGCGCACGAAAAGCCGATCCGCCTCCGTGATGTCCACGTCCTTCACGCGAAGCAACTCAGCGTCCAGGGACATGATCTGGGATCGAACTTCATCGAGGTTCGCTCCTGCCGTCCACGATGCTTCCAGATTGTTGCCGGCGTTCATCAACGACTCATAACGCGCAGTGTTCACCTTGCCCACCGGAGACGGCTTCGGCGTATGGGCCCAGGAGGGCGAAGTGATAAGGCCAGCCATCAACGCACCAACCGCGATAGACCGATTCATAGAGCTCTCCTGACTGCGATTTCCTCTTGCGTGCGAAAAAGGCCTGCTAGTCGCGCGAAACGAGAATGCCCGCGAGAAACCCGATGCCGAGAGCGCAAACCGCGACCACTCCGATCGATTCCCACGGCTTTTCGGTCACGCGATTCTCGATCGCGTCGGTGGCGTACATGGCGCGCAAACGGATTGAGTCCTGAGCTTCGGTCATTGTGGACTTCGCGGTGCGCAATGATTCCTCGGCTTTCGCGCGCAGGCGGGAGATTTTTTCGTCGCCCATGTGGGCGGTCGCGCGCACGAGTTCTTCAGCATCGGCGAGGGCAGACTTGAACGGGCTGCGAAGTTGTTCGGATGAGGTTTCGTAGGACATGGTGTTCTCCATAATTGGTCTAGCTGTTCGTCCTGATGCAGGACGGAACTTACCAGATGCAATTGCGGGACCACGCCCTATCGCCTGTGACATCAGAGAGTTGAAGACAGGGCCGCCCCGTCCGCGGATGACTGCGGACGACGAATCTACAAAGTGACGCACCGTTTCTGAAGAGCTCGAAACGTCAGTCCCGCGCGGACCTGAAATGCGCCCGCGCAGGACACTGCGAACGATCCAAACTGAGCCGCGATCACCTCCGCGGAGTACATCTCACCCAGCAGGCTCAGACTCCCAAGAGCTGTGGAGAGGAGCAGCAGACCGAATCCGGACACAAGAAGGAAGGCGCCCGCGAGAAGTAAACCATCGATTCTCATGGCGATGTGCGCCGGTAGATGGCCGATCGGTTCAAGCATTTCTGACCTCCTGGACGGGTGCGGCGGATGATGTGGTGAGATCCTACTCCGCTCTTCCGTGCATCAAGGGCAAGTCGCGCGATCGCCGCGACGCGCGGTCGGCACTCCCCTTGCATAGACGGACTACGTGACCGGACCACGCGATCGAGTGCAGGTTCTTGCCCTTTTGTATTTCGGCGCCACCGCTGGAGCGTGGACCCGCCGGCCCGACGTCCATTCGATCGTCGCCAATCTGGATTTCGGAGCCCTGCCCGAGTTCGTCTGGACTTTGATCGCGGTCGATCGACGCGATGATCACGCCGATCACACGTTGACGTTTCGGTTGAAGGGACCCGGCGGTAAGCAGCTTGGCCCCTCGCGACACGTTGAGATTAGCGACTCCTCCCAGACCGACCTTGTGGTCAACTGGGGCCGGCTTCTCGTCCGAGACCTGATCCACGAACCGGGCGAATACGTTGGCGAACTGCTGATTGACGCCGACTTAGCCGCGACCAACAGGCTGGTTGTGAAGACGTCCTAAACCGCCTCGCTCCTCCGTAAGTCCCGAACGAGCGGACGGAACGGCATGCTTCTTGAAGCATTGTGAATGCGATGGCAAGGCGACTCAAAGTCAGTGGTTCAACGCTTCAAAAGATTTATCAGGCGTTGACGGCTATTCCTTATGACCCCGGGACGTCCAATGCAATCGTCTCGGAAGGCTTGAAGGTGATCGAGCAGCTCAGAATGTTCGCCACGCTCTCTCGGCCCATGGATCGGGCCGATATTTTCGTTCTGCATGGGCGGCTCAATGCCGTGATCGACATTCTTCACCTCCTGGGAAAGCTACCTCCAGCGTTGAGCCATCTGGCCAAGCCAGCCTGAACGTACACTCAGTTTTGTATGGTTACGCGAAGCTCTTGACCGTGGCGTTGTTATTGCATTGAATCCCCTTGGATGGTCCTTCGCCCTGAGGCGAGAGGACGCACACCGAAAAAGGGGAAAGACATGTCCTACGACATCACGACCGACAAGATCAACGACAGCTTCAAGACCGCCATTTCTGATGCGGAAGACCTGGTGAAGGCCACCGCGGCGATGGGCGACGAGAACATCACCCGACTCCGGTCCAAGGCGGAAGCTTCCCTTCGCACCGCGAAGGAGAAACTTTCCGACACTCAGGACGCGATTCGCGCCAAGGCGCAGGACGCGGCCACCGCTCTGGATGCGCACGTCCACGAAAAGCCGTGGGAATCGATCGGAATGGCCGCAGCCGGCGGTTTGGCGATCGGGTTGCTTGCGGGCATCTTCATCGCTCGCGACATTCGCTGAGGTCCATCTCTAAGGGGAAACTCGCAAAGTTTCCCTCGCTCAGCCTGGCGCCTGAACGCCGTCTTACGCCTAGGAAAACGGCGGGGACCGTCAGGCTTTCCTTTGCGGAAGTCACTTGGCGTGGAAAGCTTTGTAGAAATGCTGACAACGCCAGCAGCGATCGCTCTGCGAGTGATGAAGAAATGATTGCGAACTCGCGGGTAGAGTTCTTCCAGCCATGAGCTGGATCCGCGACGTCTTTCCCTGGAACTCATCGCCTCGTGGCTGCCAGCGGGCGGTAGCGATGGTGTTGACCGGGCTGATCCTTGGAACGGAGGGATGCCGGACCGCCGCGGCGGCGAAGACGCCCCCGGGGGCGGTGACGTCTCAAGCCCGTACCACCGCATCGCCCGCGTCCGTCGCGGGAGCTCGGCAGGCGGCGCCGCCCAACTCGCCGACCGCCTCGCCGACCTCGTCGCCCACCACCACCATGGCACCGCCGTCGCCATTGCGCCCGGGCCTCGTTCCTTTGCCGGTTTCAGTGACCTGGATCGATGGTCAGAGCTTCACAGTCACGCCTGCAAGCGCCATCCTTGTGCCCCCGAATGATCTCCGCGCGGCTCTCGTGGCTGCGTTGCTGTCGGGCTGGATGACGACCATCGGATCGTCCGGTCCCAGCGTTCTTCCGACTTCCGCATCGAGCCGCACGGGCGCGATCGTTCTCTCCGTTGACCCATCGAGTGGCAACGGTTCCGAAGGCTACGAGCTGAGCGTGAGTGCGGCAGGGGTCCGAATCACTGCAAGCACCGCCGCCGGTCTCTTTTATGGCGCGCAGACCCTGCGTCAGCTCCTACCGCCCTACCTCGAACACAAGGCGGCGCGTCCCCAGCCCATCGTGATTCCGGCGGTCGAGATCCTCGACAAGCCCCGCTTCGAATGGCGGGGGGCGATGCTCGATGTGGCGCGCCACTTCTTCGGGCCGTCCGACGTCAAGCGCTACCTTGACTTGATGGCGCTGCACAAACTGAATCGCCTGCACCTTCACCTGTCTGATGACCAGGGCTGGCGCATCGAGATCAAGAGCTGGCCCAATCTCACCGCGGTGGGAGGCCGCACCCAGGTGGGCGGCGGGCGTGGCGGCTTCTTCACCCAGATCGAGTACGCCGAGATTGTCGCCTACGCTCGCGATCGCTTCATCGACATCATTCCCGAGATCGACATGCCCGGCCATACCAACGCCGCGCTCGCGTCGTATGCAGAGCTGAACTGCGACAAGGTCGCACCCCCCGCGTACACCGATATCCGGGTTGGATTCAGCAGCCTGTGCGTGGCCGATGTGCTGACGTACAAGTTCATCGACGACGTGGTGCGCGAGATCGGGGCGCTGACCCCGGGTTCGTATTTCCACGTCGGTGGCGACGAGGTGCGCAAGCTGACCGCAGCCGAGTACGAGTCATTCATATACCGCGTGCAGGACATCGTTGAGTCGCGCGGCAAGAAGATGATCGGTTGGGATGAGGTGGCAATGGCGACGCTTCATCCAGCGTCGGTCATCCAACACTGGCGACCTGGAACCAAACTCACTCAAGTCACCGCAGGCGGAGTTCGCCTCATCATGTCGCCCGGCAACCGGACGTATCTCGACATGCAGTACGACGCTGCGACGCCGCTGGGTCTGAGCTGGGCTGGCCGTATCGAAGTGAAGGACGCGTACAGCTGGGATCCCGCAACGCTGATGGAAGGCGTTGGCGAGAGCGCGGTGATCGGAGTCGAGGGCCCGCTGTGGTCCGAGACACTGTCCACCATGCGTGACGTGGAGACGATGGCTTATCCGCGGCTGGCAGTGCTTGCGGAGGTCGGCTGGACCGCACAGAGTCGTCGTGCTTGGGAAGACTTCCGTGTGCGCCTCGGGGCGCTCGGTCCGCGCTGGCAGGCCCTCGGGATCAACTTCTATCGCTCACCCCAGATTCCCTGGAGGCCTTAGACCGCCGAGCTAGCCCCTTCCCGCCCGGCTCACGAAATGCCGCCGTGTGGACAGGAGCCTCCTGCCGCGCAGGCTCCTAGTGCGTGCGTTCGTCGGCACCGTCGTCCGACTCGTCGCCCTCAGGCGCTTCATCCGGTTCACCGGCCGGACGTCCCTTGCGCGGCGCGATCATGCGATGGCGCTTCAACATTTCGTTCAAGGTGGTCGGCTTCACGCCGAGAATACGCGCGGCATCCTTCTGTATTCCGCGTGAGGCTTCAAGCGCCACCACGATCATGCGCTGCTCGAAGTCGGCGGCCGCCTTCTTCAGGTTGAAGCTGTCGCGATCGCCGCCGCTTCCGGATTCGGCCGCCAGCTGGTTCCCGGTCGACGGCGGCATCCGGACCTGAGGCGGAAGCTCGGTCTCGTCGATCAGCTCACCCGCGGCGAGAACCACGCCGCGCTCCACCGTGTTCTCGAGTTCGCGGACATTGCCCGGCCAGTCGAAATCGATGACTTTTTCGAGCGCCGCGCGGGTAAAGCCACGGACGTTGCGGTTGTTGTCTTTCGCGTACTTCGTCACGAAGTGCTGAACCAGCACCGGAATATCTTCCTTGCGTGTACGCAGCGGCGGAAGGTCGACGGTGATGACATTCAGGCGATAGAAGAGATCCTCGCGGAAACGCCCTTCGGCGACGGCGCGCCGCAGGTCGATGTTGGTGGCGGCGATGATGCGCACGTCCACCTTGACGATGTCGGTGCCGCCGAGGCGCATGAACTCGCGCTCCTGGATGACGCGCAATAGCTTCGCCTGCGTCTCCATGCTCACGTTGCCGATCTCGTCGAAGAACAGGGTGCCCTTGTCGGCCAGTTCGAACAGGCCCTTCTTCGAATAGAAGGCGCCCGTGAACGCCCCCTTCACATGACCGAAGAGATTCGATTCAAGAAGCTCATGGGGGAGCGACCCAGAGTTCACCACGATGAAGGGCTTGTCGGACCGCGCTGAGGAAACATGCAGCGCCTTCGCCACCAGTTCCTTACCCGTGCCGCTCTCGCCGTTGATCAGCACGGTGGTCCGCGCGGGGCCTGCCTGCTGCACCAGCGCGTAAACCTGCTCCATCTTCGGGCTCTTGCCGACGAGGCCCAGGAAGTGGCCCTGGGGCCGGATCGCGAGCTTGAGCGAACGGTTCTCGTCCACTAGATCGGTCTGTTGCAGCGCCTTCTGAAGCAGGATCAATAGCTCGTCGTGCTTGAAGGGCTTGGTGAGGTAGTCGAACGCGCCCTTCTTCATGGCGGCGATGGCGGTTTCGATGGAGGCTTGCGCGGTGAGCATGATGACGGGAAGATCCGCGTCGTGCTTCTTCAGTTCGTCCAACACTTCGAGGCCGGACATGCCGGGCAGCATGAGGTCGAGGATGACCGCATCGACGGGCGAGTCTTTGACCTCCGCGATGGCGTCGGGACCGGTAGCCGCGAAGCGCACGGAATAGCCTTCGCCGCCCAGCACGCTGCCGAGCACGTCGCGCATGACTTCTTCGTCATCAACGACAAGGATCTTGGGAAGCGCCATCGTGATCTCGCGGAAGGAGACTTACAAGGCGCGGGCCATGGCGGCCCGTCGCTCAATGGGAAGGCGGACTTCGAAGCGCGAACCCTGGCCTTTGGCACTCGACGCCTGGATGGATCCGCCGTGTTCCTGGACGATTCCGTAGGAAACTGCGAGGCCGAGGCCCGTGCCGAGCCCGACATCTTTCGTGGTGAAGAAAGGATCGAAGATCCGTGGCAGATCGGTTTCCGCAATGCCTTGGCCGGTGTCGCTGACTTCCACGACGACATCGCGGCCATCGGCGTAGGTTCTGAGCGTCAGCCACCCGCCGCTGGGCATGGCGTCGCGCGCGTTGAGGATCAGGTTGAACAGAACCTGCTGGACCTTGTTCTCGCTGCCGAGGACGCTCGGAAGGTCGGTCGGAAGTTCCTTGACCACGCGAACCTTCGCCTTTTCAAGCTGATGATCGACCAGCGAGAGAACGTCGACGACGATTCGTGAAAGATCGAGCGAAGCGTCGTCGCTGCCGCCCGCGCGTGCGAAGTTGAGCAGGTTGCTGACGATCTTCGCGCCGCGGAAGGTCTGCTTCTCGATCTTGTCGAGCCACTGGATTCGCGGGTCTTTCGGATCCATCTGCGCGCGCAGCAACTGTGTGTAGGACGAGATGCCGGTGAGCGGCGTATTGACTTCATGCGCCACGCCCGCGGCCAGAAGTCCGACGGCGACCATCTTCTCGGTCTGCTGGACCTGACGCTCAAGGGCCACGCGCTCGGTCACGTCGTGGAAGATCAGGACGGTGCGCGCTCGCGAGCCGACGCCGCTCGTCAGAGACGAATCGAACGACGCGGCATTGACGTTGACGGTGATTGCCTTGCCGCTTTGAACCTTCAGCGACACCTTGTAGAGATGATCGGCCTCGGAACCCGCTTCGGGAAGAATAGAAGCAAGCACAGAGGACGCTTGGGTGGACAGAGCTTCGGCGAGCGTATGCCCGATCGCGCCATCGCGCGTCACCCCGGCGAGTCGCTCCATGCCACGGTTCCATCGCTCGATGTGGCCTTCGGAACCGATGACCACAACGCCCGCCTCCATGCTCTCGACGATGTTCGAGTGGTAATCGGTCAGACGGGTCAGTTCACGTGCCTTGTCTTCGAGACGTTCGTAGAGGCGTCCATTCAGGATGGCAGTGGCGGAGACGGCGCACAGCGAGCGGATGAGTTCCGCCTCGTCCTCGTCCATACTCTCAGAGGCGAGGGGATCACCAAGACCGAGCACCGCCACCACTTCGCCGCGCGCGACGAGCGGGAAGTAGTGGGCGAAGGTATCGCTCGCGCTGTCATCGCCGTTCGCCACGGGACCAACCTCCGACTCCGTCACGTCGAGTCGGAAAACGCGTTGAACCGACGGATCTGACTCGACGGTCGGCAACCCCGCGAGGCCAAAGTGACGCACGGTTTCAAACCGACCCGCATTCCGTGCGAACAGGGCACCGCGGGTGACACTCAGCGCGCGCTCAGCGCCGGTGAGCAGACGCTCAGCCAGACGGTCGCGATCGAGTTCGGTTGATAGTTCAGGGGAGAGGCGGAGCAACGTCTGGCGCGAGTCGTAACGGTCCTTGAGAGCCACGCGATCGACCGCGGCCTGGATACGATTCTTCAACGGGAAGAAGAGGAGAGCCACCAGGCAGATGACCACGATCAGTGGGGCCGCATCGGTGCGGTTCGAGCCGCCCAGCAGGCCGAGCACCAGCAGGCACAAACCAAACACCGACGTCACCGCGATCAGCGAGACCAGAAGGCGACGGAAGAGGAAGCCGATGTCGATGATGCGGTTTTGGATCACCGCGTAGGCGAGGGCGAGCGGCAGCAGCGTCAGAGGAATGGTGCCGAAGAGTTCCGGAACCGTGCCGCCGGGACGATTGAGGGCGAAAGGCAGGGCGTAGAACGCGATGAACGGGCCGATTCCCGCCGCCGTTCCAAGGGCCAGGGAGCGCATGCGGCGGCGCTCCATGCCAACGCGCGCATGGGACGACGCGCGCCACAAGACCACGATTCCCGCGACGAAGAACATGCTGAAGTAGATGTTTTCGAGACGGTCAGTCCAGGCCAGGAGTGTTTCCGCGACAGCGCTGTAGCCAGCACCGAACAGGCCGAAGAGCTCAAGGCCGATGAAAGCGACGGCGAGGCTGTAGACCCGGATGGTCATGCTTCGCGTGTTCGTCTTTGTGAGCTTCAGACAGAACTGGAGATAGCAAGGAGGCAGCAGCGCTATCCCCAGCGAGTCGATGAGCAGCAGTCCCCAATCCACGGCGTCGAGGCGGCCGGAGTCGGAGACGGAGTACACAATGAAGAACAGCGCGCACAGCACCGCGAAGTGAAGGCGCAGAGCCTCGCCCGGGCGGCGCATCGCAACCAATGCGCCGAGGCCGAGACAGAAGAAGCCCATGAGCGAGAGATAGGTATGAAGCCGGCGATCTCCCGAGGGAAGAGAAATAGGCTGCAGATGGTGGCTCGTGAGGACACCCCCGCGCTCCACGCGGTACTCGACGTCGCCTTCGGCGCTGAAGAGACGCGCGAGTTCCTGAGGAACGTTCTCGGCAGCAAAAATGCGATGGTCGCCTATGGCGACCAGAGTGTCGCCCGGTTGGATTCCGGCCATCGCCGCGGGAGAGCCCGGCACGACGGCCTGGGCCAGCACCTGACCATGGGCGCTCTGCCACAAGGCGCCATCGTCACGCCAGGTTGGACCCATCCGTTCGACCAGGCTCAGCACGCCGAGGGATCCGAGCAGTGCGGTGACCAGCAGGATTCGGTTGCGGCGCGAGAGATGACGCGCGACGCGCCGTCTCAGCGGTGCGAACGCTTTAGAGAACAGGGAGGTCAAGGGCCTGGTTTCGCTTCGGTCTGACTAGAACTTCACCCGGATGCCGCCCGTGATGCGTCGCGGGGGCGCCGCGACGGCGAACTCATCGACACTCCTGCGCTCGACGTCGTCGTAGTAGACGTTGCGCAGACTGAAGAGCAGGGCCATGTCCGCGCCGATCATGGCCGGCACGAAAGGCACGTCCTGCCGAAGTTCGACCAGGTAGCGGGTGGCGCGCGCGCGGCTGTGATTCTCACCGTCATAGGAGGTGACGTCGGCGCCTTCGTGGATACGATGGAAGATCGCGACACCCGTGCCGGAACGACGCAGATACGCGTCAAAGCGTGTGGTGATCTGGTGGAAGTCGCGCGCTCGAAGGGGCCGGGTGGGATCCGCCGCGAACCGGCCGTAGCCGTATTCGATCCCGGTCTGCGCCTGGCCGTGCGCGAACGTGCGCTCGAACATCAGCGACCCGATCTGGACGCGATTTCGACTTCGGTTTTGAACGAACGGCGCGCCCGAGATGGACGAGGGCAAAACGAGCAGGGCGTGGGTCACCGTCTGATCCTGCAACTTCCCTTCGAATTTGAAATCAGCGCGACGGAAACCGATCGCTCCCGCGCGGCTCCAGGTCCGCTGTGCCTGGAAGTCTCGTGCGAACACCGGCAGGCCTTCGGACAATGCAATCAGGTCGCTTTCACCCGCGACCACTTCGAGGCCGGGGAAGAGCGTGTCGCCCGCGACGTCGAACCGGACGTAGGCGCGGCCTTGGGGACTATCCGGCTCTTCGACCAGCACGGAAAACTCGGGATCGATGGAGCGGCTTGACTTGAGGAATGGCGCGTCGATGAAACGGCCGCCCGCTCGCGTGCTGATCGTGTTGGTCAATTGAAAGGCGTGGACGACACGGAAGGCGCCGACGGAGCGATGATCGATCTCGCTCCCAAGGGGAGCGTTGGTCGCGTTGAAGCGCGTGCCATACACGGCGCCCGCTTCGATACGGTTGCGATTGCCCACGGCGAGGTCGAACTCGGCGCCCGCGCGCCACGTGGTCGCACCGCTTTCGGCCGCAAGGCCAGTAAGCGCAAAAGTCAGATCGTCGGTGAGATAGCCGGAGACACGGACCAATCCCGCGCCATTCGGCATTACGTTGTCGGAGGCACCCCGCGCCGGCACGCCCGCCGGAAGGGTGAGCAGTTCCACGCGGCCGGAAAATCCGTCCAGGTCCAGGTTGGGATCGAGTGAAGGCGCGGTATCCGTTCGGTCGGCCCCGTTCTCTCGTTCATTGAGCACCGACTTGCGACGCTGCCGGAGAACGACCTCGCGTCGCCGTGCCGCCATGCTTCCGTTCGGCCCCTGAATGTCGACATTGTCATCCGCGGTTTCGGTTCCCGCGGCGTTGACCGGGGGCTGGATGACTGCCAGGGTCTGCGCGGCGAGATCGTGAGTCGCCACACGAAGAGCGGCGCGTAACGGCGAAAGCGGCGAAAGGAACAGCAGGCGGGATCCGTCGGAGGTTCCAAAGAACGACCACGGCAGCGTTGGCAGCAGGCCGGCAAGCACAGGTGTAGGCCGGGCGGGGTTCGGTCGGACCGCGGTGCTGAGCGTTGGTCGAGCCCAAGCAGAAGCAGGGATGTTGCCGATCAAAACCTGCGCGGCTTTGTCGTCTCCCGTAGTCATCGCGGCATGCGCGTACCCCGCCGAAGCGAAAACGATCGCGACAGAACGAAACCTGGTATTCATCGATCACCCTCCCAATTCATCAGGGAAGAATTCACATCAAACCTGGCCGACCTCGAGGTTCAAGGCCGGGCCAAAACGTAGGGTGTAAACGTAGCACGAGACGGCAGCTAACGTCTTTTGCCAAGACGGAATAATGTTGCCTTCCCATGGAAGCGAAGGTGCCCGAAAACCGTCCGGATTGGTTCCCTCCTGTTTCACGTCTCCAGCGGGGCCTTTCAGCGGCGTCGGTCGCCGTTCTGATTCTCCTGGCCGGAGGAAGCGCGGCGTTCTCCAACGAACAGGTCCTGATCGGCGTTCCCTCATTCGCCCTGATCGTTCTTGCCTCGTTCGCCTCGCTCTTCACCTGGACCTCTGGAGCGACCGGGCTCGCCGGATTTCTTACGCCTGTCTTCGCGATCTTGCTCGCTTCGGTTGTCCCGGCCACGTCATCCTTCCTCCTGTTCAGTGGACGACCTCTTTTCGTTGTAGCGCTTGCCGGGTTGGTGCTCGCCGTCGTGGCCCGCCGCGCGGTGCCGCCAAAATTCGTTCTGCTGCCGGCTCTCTTCGCGCTCTACGCCTTCGTCGCCTTTCAGTCGCAGACCCGCGTGGGCCCTGACGGCGATGAACCTCAATACCTGATGGTCGCCCAGAGCATCCTTCAGGATCACGACCTGGCGCTTGATCAGGACTTCCAGGAAAAGCGATACGAGGCCTTCTTCTCAAGGCCGCTTGATCCTCACTTCCGCATCCGCGGACCGCAGGGGCAGATCTACTCGCTCCACGCGATCGGACTGTCTATCCTGATCCTGCCTGCCTACTGGCTCGGCGGCTATGCCGGAGCTTCGTTCTTCATGGCTTTCGTGGCTGCGCTGCTTGTCCATCAGATCCGGCGACTTATCGCCGATCTGTCCGGCGATGAACGTCTGGCCGAGGGAACGGCGTGGCTCGTCGGATTGTCGCCCCCGATCATCCACTTCGCGGGGCTGATCTTCACTGAGATTCCCGCAGCCTTGCTGCTCTGCGTCGGTTTGCGTGCCGGCATTTTCGGTCGAACGCGAGGCACCGCAATCCTTGCCGCGTCGTGCGCCGCGACACTTCCGTGGTTCAACGTCCGCTACGCCATTCTTTCCATCGCGGTCGTGGGAGCGCTTGGGTGGCGTCTGCGGACGGAGAGGTGCATGGCCGACACCCGGCGCCTCGATGCACGTGCCATTCTCGCGCCCCTGTCGATTCTGATCGGTTCCGCAGCGGCCATCGGCTTCTATCACTTCGCGCTTTGGGGCTTCTTTGATCCTCGCCGCGTCTACGGCCGCAGCCGTGAGTTCAGCCTTGATGTTCTTCCCGAAGGACTACCTGGATTGTTCCTTGACCAGGAGTTTGGACTCTTCATCTATGCGCCGATCTATGTCCTTTCCATCGCGGGCTACTTCGCGCTGTTTCGGCGTAAACCCGTATTGGCGCTGGCAGGTTTGGTCGCGATCGCCGGAGTAGTCGCGACCGCGAGCGTGTGGCCGATGTGGCGAGGCGGCTTTAATCCGCCTGCGCGTTTCCTCGTCCCGTTGGCCTCAGTTCTCGCGGCAGGGCTTGGGATGTGCCTGCAGCGCGGGATCAAACCCGCCACAGCGCTTCTAGCGGGTTGGAGTCTTTGGTGTGGTCTGGGCGGCGCGCTGAACATCGAGACGGTTCATCGGGATCGTGATGGCGTGGCGCCATTCTTCCGCACGCAGTCCGGCGCCCGCGAGTGGACGGCGGCACTGCCTTCATTCGTGTTGTCCGAAGACCGGCCGACGCGGGTTCTGGCCTGGCCCTGGGGAGTACTTCTTGGAATAGGCTTGATCCTGCACGTGCGAACCCCGCCGAGAACGGCCAGACGGAATTCGAATCTGGACTCGCTTTTTGCTTCGTTGGCGCTCATGGCGACCGCTATGGCCGCTGACCACCTGAGTCCACGCATTCGTGCGCCGGAACGCGACGCCACGCGACTGCTCGGGGCTCCCTCCCTCACAGTACCTTGGTTGCGATGGCAGGGAATCTCAGAGGCGATCTGGCCGCTCGACATCTTCTATGAACCGCACCGCACGCCCTTGGGTCTCGTCTTCAGTCACGAACTGAGCTTGACGACCGGGCGCTACGAACTCGCGCTTTCGACAACCGACGCGGCCGCGGCAGGGGAAAGAGCGTCGCTGACCGTCGTCCGACATTCCAATGCGCGCGCCACGCGCACCCCGTTGCGGGCGGACGCGAACGGACTCCGTGCCGAGTTCGACATCGAGGCAATCGGTGAATACGACTTGACTCTTGCGGGTGGCGCTCCGATGGCGTTCAAGCAGGCGAGGTTGCGCCTGATCGTTCCCTGACCGAAGGGGCTATTGGTTTCCGCGTCCCTGCGGAAGCCCCTGACGAACCAGAAGTCGGAACGAATTGGTCGCGATGGTCTTGTCGGTGGCTTTTAGGGTCGCGCGGATGTTGTAGCTCCCGCCGCTTGAGTAATAGTGCTCGGAGGAGAACCTGCGATCGATCTTTTGGCCGGCCTGGTACGGTTCGCAGTCGGAGTCTTGAAGACTCTTGCTCCCGTCATCCCAATCCCATTCGATGGCGAGACAGTAGAAGTCTTCCGAGTCTTCGCCGCCGGTGAGTTCCGCCATGGC
>JBDSLN010000158.1:0-9342 GCA_039916365.1 Vicinamibacteria bacterium | reverse complement strand
CGAATCCCTCGTCCTTCGGGCCGTGTGCTACGCTCGAAGGGCCCGTACTCTATGAATACGTATGTTTTCGGCGACCCGCACGCTCTCTTCACGGAGCCACGGGCCAGCGTAGCGCGCGTCAGCGATGAGCCCCATTTGCACCGGCTCTTGGGTGATTGTGACGCGCTGATCGTCGTTGAAGCCCAGCTCGTTCTCAAGCACGCCAGCTTCCTTGCGCCCGCTCTCGTGTCGTGCCCCGCCGCCATCATCGTTGTGGGCCGCGCCGACGAGGTCACTCCGACCCTCGAAGCCGTTCCGTCCCTTTCGGCGGTGCTGGTCGGACCCCTCTCGCCCCTGGCGCTCGAACGCGCATCGCAGCTTGCAGAGGAACTCGCCGGTCGGAAGACGACGGTGTCCACGCTGCAGGGTGAGCTCGCGCGCCGCAATGCCGAACTCTTCGAACTCAACAAGATCGGCGCGGCCCTTTCCGCCGAACGCGATATCAATCGGCTGCTCGCGCTGATCCTCGATCAGTCGCGTCAGATCACGGCGGCAGACGCGGGCAGCCTCTACCTGGTGGTCCGCGGTGAAGACCCGGGTCAGCCGGACACCCTCAAGTTTGCCCTGGCGAAAAACAATTCCGTCCAGGTCGCCTTCCAGGAATCGCGAATGCCGCTCGATGAGACCTCGATCGCGGGTTACGTAGCGGTGAACGGCGTCGCGGTGAATGTGGCCGACGCGTACGACCTTCCCGCCGGCACGCCCTACAGCATCTCGAAGTCATTCGACCTGAAGTCCGGCTACCGCACGAAGTCGACGCTGGTTGTGCCCATGCGCGACCATCAGGGAAACATCATCGGCGTTATTCAGCTCATCAACAAAAAGACCGCGCCCGCCGCAATCCTTAAACCAAGTTCGCTCGTAGACAGTTTGGTGGTCTCCTTCGATGAGCTTGATCTCGACCTGGTGATGTCTCTCGCCTCTCAGGCGGCGGTGGCTCTGGTCAACACGCGCCTGATCGAAGACATCAAGGCGCTCTTCGGATCGTTCGTCAAGGCTTCGGTCACCGCGATTGAAAGCCGGGATCCCACAACGTCCGGTCATTCGGAACGCGTGGCTGAATTGACCATGGGTCTCGCGCAAAAAGTAGATGGCGCATCAGCCGGCATCTACGCTCCGGTTCACTTCACCAGCGACCAGATTCAGGAGATCAAGTTCGCGAGTCTGCTTCACGATTTCGGAAAAGTCGGCGTGCGCGAGAAGGTGCTGGTCAAGGCGAAGAAGCTTTACTTTGGCGAGATGCTGGCGCTCAAGCAGCGTTTTGGAGTGATCAAGCGGACGGTGGAAGCCGAGTACCTGCGCGGCAAAGTCGCCGCCATGGAGGCGGGGGCAGGCCGCGACGCCCTGATGGCTCTTGATGTCGCTCACCTGCAGCGGCAGGCGGAGATCGATCGTTCGATCGAGCTGATCGCGCGCTCCAACGAGCCCTCTCTCTTAGACGGCGAAACCGCCGACGCGTTGAAGGAGCTTCCGGGACAGAGCTATCTCGACGTCGATGGCGTGATCCGCCCCTACATCACTGCGAATGAGCTCGAATCTCTCTCGATTCGCCGCGGCTCCCTGTCCGATCAGGAGCGGGTGGAGATCGAGAGTCACGTCACCCACACTTTCACGTTCCTGTCACAGATTCCGTGGACTGGCGAGTTCTCGCGTGTGCCGGAGATCGCGTTCGCGCACCACGAAAAGCTGGACGGCACGGGTTATCCGCGCCGCCTGCATGCAAGCCAGATCCCGCTGCAGTCGCGCATGATGACCATTTCCGACATCTTCGACGCGCTGGTCGCATGGGATCGCCCCTACAAGAAGGCTGTTCCCATCGACCGGGCGCTGTCCATCCTCAGCGATGAGGCAAACGCGGGCAAGCTGGACAAGGATCTGCTTCAGGTGTTCGTCGAAGCGCGCGTCTATGAACTCACGGCGCGTCGCGCTGCCGGAAACGCACCGGGTCGTTGATGCCCCTGGTCATCGCCCACCGCGGGAATTCCTCCGCGGCGCCCGAGAACACGTTCGCCTCGTTTGAGAGCGCCCTCGCTGCGGGCGTCACCGCGGTCGAGTGTGACGTTCAGATGACGCGCGACGGCGAGCTAGTGGTGATCCACGATCAGACGCTCGATCGAACCTCCGATCGCGTTGGCGACGTGCGGCAGATGACTCTCGCGGAAGTTCAGGCGGCCGATGTTTCCTGCCCGGCGACCTTCGGCTCACGGTTCGCACCGCAGCGCGTGCCGACGTTGGGCGAACTCCTGGCATTCGTGAAGGGCCGCTGCCGTCTGATGCTGGAGATCAAGCGCGAGTCGTCGCTTGCCGACACCGACAGGTTCGAGCGTCGCATCGCCGCGGAGGTCGTTCGTTCAGGTCTTCGCTTCGCGCCGGACACGGAGACGGAGATCGCCTTCCTCTCCTTCTCGACCCCTGTGCTCGAACGCATGGCGGTGATTCTTCCCGAAGCGCCGCGCGGGCATCTCTTCTATCGAGACCCGGAAGACGCTCTTTTCGCCCTTGCCGAGCGCGCCGGGGCCGGTTTCATCATGCCGGAGAAGGGTCATCTTTCGGCCAGTCTTCTAGCTCGCGCCCGCGAGCGGGGTCTAGGTGTAGCCACCTGGGTTTGCGACGATGTGGCCGAGTTCGAGCAACTCAGCACCCTGGGGCTGCTCGGCATCGGCACAAACCGGCCGGCCGAGATGATGGCGGCCTCGAAGTCGGGCGCCTCGAAGTCGGGCGACTGATGCACATCCACCTCGATCCGGTCGGCGGGATCGCGGGCGACATGTTTGCGGCGGCGATGCTCGATGCCTTCCCGTTTCTTCAGGAAGCGGTGCAGCGCGCGGTTCGTGCTTCGGGGCTTCCCGAGCGCTTTCGCTGCGACCTCGTGTCGCATGCTGATCATGCCCTGACGGGCAAGCGCTTTCTGGTGATCGAGGCTCATGCTCATGGGCACTCTCACGACCATTCGCACCCGCATGGCCATAAGCATGGCGATGAGCACGGCGATTCTCACGGACGAGAACATCATCACGAACACGCACCCGACCATGAGCACGGTCACCGAGCGTTCTCTGCGATCCGCGCCTCGCTGTTGGCTTCGCCTCTCGACCCTGGCGTGCGCGATCATGCGATCGCGATCTTCACTAGCCTTGCGGAAGCGGAAGCGCAAGTCCACGGCATGACCCTCGACACCGTGAGCTTTCACGAGGTTGGTGAGTGGGATTCCATCGCCGATATCGTGGCCGCCGCGGCCATCATCCATGCTCTTCCATCAGCCACCTGGAGCATCGGCCCGTTGCCGCTGGGCTCAGGGTTCGTAAAGTCGGCTCACGGATTGCTCCCCGTTCCAGCTCCCGCGACAACGCTTCTACTTCGGGGCCTTGCCGTCCGCGAGGACGGGATTGGGGGGGAACGCGTCACTCCAACTGGCGCCGCCATCGTTCGACATCTCACATCGCTTCCCGGTCAGCCGCCCCGTGAACGGACGCTCATCGGCACGGGTCTCGGCTTCGGCACGAGGGTTCTGCGCGGAATGTCCAACTGCGTGCGCGCGGTTGTCTTTGATGCGGTTCCGCCGCCTGTGTCGAGCCAGGCCGGCGAAGACCATGTCACCGTAATCGAGTTCGAGATCGACGATCAAACGGCCGAGGATCTGGCGATGGGTCTCGACCATGTTCGCCGACACGCGAGGGTGCTTGACGTGATACAGATGCAGGCCGCCGGCAAGAAAGGACGCGTGGTTGTCTCGATCCGCGTGCTGTGCCACAGCGGTGCTTCGGATGAAGTCGCGTCTCTTTGTTTCTCTGAGACCACGACCCTGGGCCTGCGCATCCACGACGTCCGACGCCAGACGCTGAGCCGTTCAACCGGCGTCGTGAACGTGGAGGGCCGCCAGATGCGCACGAAGAGCGCGAACCGGAATGCAAACGGCCCCACGACCAAGGTCGAGGCCGACAGTCTCGCCGAAGTGCGGGGTCATGAAGAGCGTCAGAGAATCCGTCGCGCGGCGGGGTCGATGAAGTGATCTTCCAATAAGCTTGATAGCCATGACGACGCAAACCCTGCGCGAAGCGTCCGATCTTCGTGAAGCCACGGACCGGCTTGAAACGGTACTTCGCGGCGCGGGCGACGTGGCCATCGCGTTGAGCGGCGGGGTCGATAGCCTGACCCTCGCGGCGTTCGCGTTGAGCGTGATCCGTGATCGGGCGAAGCTCGTGCACGCGGTCTCTCCCGCGGTGCCGGCCGGAGCCACCTTCCGGGTGAAGGCGTTCGCTGGGGAGCGGAGCGCGTCGCTGACCGTCCTGAACGCGGGTGAGTTCTCCGACGAAGCCTACCGGGCGAATCCCGCGAACCGCTGCTATTTTTGCAAGAGTCATCTCTACGACGCGATCCGCGCGCGCTTCAACATGACGGTTCTCTCGGGAACGAACTTTGATGATCTCCGCGACTATCGCCCCGGCCTGATCGCGGCGAGCGAGCGAGGCGTCAGGCATCCCTTCGTTGAGGCGGGGCTGACGAAGCCGCGTGTCCGCGAGCTGGCGCGTCATCTGGGGCTCGGCGAGATCGCCGAATTGCCGGCCTCGCCCTGTCTCTCGAGCCGCGTTGAGACCGGCATTCGCATCGAGGCTCCGGCGCTTCAAATGATCGATGCTCTGGAGACTGAGTTGCGCAAAGCGCTTGCGCCCAAAACGGTCCGATGCCGCATTCGCAAGCGCGCCGTAGTGGTGGAGATGGACGAAGCCTCGCTCTCGCTCCTTGCGGATGATGTTCGATCGACCTGGACGGATCGCATCGCGCAGCGCTCGATGGCGGCCGGCCTCAAGGGAGTTGTCGAGTTCGAAATCTACCGCCAGGGCAGTGCCTTCCTCCGCCCTGTGTCGTGAGCGAAACGGAATTCGATCTCGACCTGCTGCGCGCCGAGCGGGTGGGTCTCGATGAAGCTCTTTTCTGCGCGGGCAAGACCGTTGAGCAGATTGGACGCATCGTTGAGACGATGATGGCAGCGGACCGGCCGATGCTGCTCACGCGCCTCGATGCCGCGCGATTCGAATCGCTGAATGAGCGGGTCTGTGCGCACCTCGACTTCGACGCCCTGTCGCGTACCGCGATGCTCGGGCCTCGGCATGCCGCGCGGAACGGCCTGCGGGTAGCCGTCGTCTGCGCCGGAACCTCCGATCTTCCGGTGAGCCGGGAAGCAGTGCGCACTCTCGAGTACTACGCCGTGCCCGTCACGGAATTCAACGATGTGGGTGTCGCCGGTCTGCATCGCCTGCTCAGCCGGATCGAGGACATCCGGGCGCACGACATCGTGATCGCCGTCGCCGGGATGGATGCGGCACTGGTGAGCGTTCTGGGCGGATTGGTGAAAGCTCCCCTGATTGCGGTGCCCACTTCGGTTGGTTACGGAGCGACCCGCGGAGGAGAGACGGCACTTGCCGCCTCGCTCGCGAGCTGCGCCGCCGGTGTCGCAGTGGTGAACATCGACAACGGCTTTGGGGCTGCCTGTGCCGCCCTTCGCATCCTGAACCTGCGCCGTTCGTAGTTCCGTCGCTCAATAAACCGGCGGTTCCTCGTCGATCAGGGGCGAACGACCTCGAGGCGCACTTTCCCGGTTCCCGGTCCGATCAGCCCGATCTTCTTTGCTGCGCCTTTTGAGAGGTCGATCAGCCGGCCCTTGTGGTTTGGGAAGAGGTCGTTGATTTCCACGACCGTGCTCTTCCCCGACGCGAGTAGGGTGACCTTCACGCGCGTCCCGCAGGGCCAGGTTCCGTGTGCAGCGGTCGATGCGTCCTGGTCGAATCGGTCGCCGCAGGCGGTTCGCTTGCCGTCATATCCCGGCCCGTACCACGACGCTATTCCGGTCGCGACGGTTCCAAATTTTGGAAGAGGACGATTCGCGATGGACGGTCCGCGGGGCCTTGGATTTGAAGTGCAGGCCGGGAGCGCGAGCACCAGGAGAATCGCGCCGAGGAGGGCGGGCCGGTGCAGCGTCGGTGATTGAATACCGGCCGCCTACTCGATCACTTCTCTAAAGAGGGGGGCGCGCGCGACCGGCCTGTCGTTGACTTCGAAGCCGCCCTGCAGGCGACCGAGCGCAGCATCGAGCCGGACCCTGTCGTTGTAGTGGATGGTGGCGACCGACTCGCCGCGATCCACCGGATCGCCCACTTTCTTGTGCAACGCGATGCCCACACCCGGGTCCACGTTGTCGGTCACCCGATTGCGTCCGGCGCCGAGAATCATCGACGCCTCCCCCGCGGCCCGACACCCAATCCGTTGCAGGAATCCCTTGGCGTCCGCCCGAATTTCGTGACGATGCGTCGCGTGGGGAAGGACCGCGAAGTCGTCGCACACCCGCGGATCCCCGCCCTGCGCTTCGATGACGCGGCCGAAAACTTCGAGCCCCGCCCCGGAGGCGATGGCCCCGCGGATCTTCTCCCGCCCGCCCGCGAGATCCGGCTGAACGTTGGTCAGGACGAGCATCCAGGCGGCGAGTTCAACCGACAGGTCCGTGAGGTCCTTCGGACCCTTGCCCTGCAACGTCAGGATCGATTCTTCGATTTCGAGGGTGTTGCCGATCATGAGACCGGTCGGTTCGTCCATGTCGGTGATGATCGCGGCGACGCGTTTGCCCATGCCCTTGCCGATCGCGACCATGCGACGCGCCAGCGTCTGCGAATCTTCGTAGCGCTGCATGAAGGCGCCGTCACCGGTCTTCACATCGAGGATCAGGGCGTCGATGCCCTCGGCCAGCTTTTTGCCCATGATCGAAGCGACGATGAGCGGCAGGACGGGAACCGTGCCCGTGACGTCACGCAGGGCGTAGAGCTTTCGATCGGCCGGGGCGAGTTCATCCGTCTGACCGATCAGGCAAAGACGATGCGCGCGCAGGACGCGTCGGAATTCATCCAGGCTAAGGCCAACGCGGAATCCTGGAATTGATTCCAGTTTGTCGAGCGTGCCGCCCGAGTGGCCGAGCGCGCGTCCCGACATCATCGGAACGGTGACGCCGCAGGCCGCCACCAGCGGTGCCAGGATCAGGCTGGTTTTGTCGCCGACCCCGCCGGTCGAGTGCTTGTCGACCTTCGGTCCTTCGATGTCGGAAAGATCGAGAATCTCCCCGGAGAAGAGCATGGCGCGCGTGAGGTCGGTGGTCTCCGCGTCGGTCATGCCTTTGAAGTGCACGGCCATGGCGAACGCCGACATCTGATAGTCGGGCACTTCGCCCGACGTGTAGCCCGCGATGAGGAAGTCGATCTCGGCGCGGGAGAGGGTGTGGCCTTCGCGCTTGCGCTCCAGAATGGTGGGAACGCGGAAGGACTCCTGCGGGCCGGGGGTCATTTCACGTCGCCTTCCGTGCTCCCCGCCGGCGCGTCCTTCTGCTCATTGATGCGTCCGAGGGTGGCCCACAGATCTCGCTTCGGCTTGGGAAAAGGAGCGGGCGACATGCCGGGCATCTGCGGCATGTTGCGCAGCACCTGATCCATCAAGCTCTGTTTCGTCTCGACTTTCTTGGCGGGTCGTTTGGGAATCTTGCCTTGCTTGTAGTCGTGCGTGTTGAAGCAGGTGCGGCACGTGGTTTTGGCGATTTCTCCGTTCACCACGCTTGCGATGTGGTGCGAGAGGAGGAGATGGCAAGACGTGCAGTAGTCGTCTTGAACTTCGCCGACTTGTAACTCGGTGGACATAGGTCTTGAAGGTTGTTCCTTGAAGCGGCAAACGCCTGGCAACGTGGAAAGGAGCGCGATCGTGCCCGTTCTGGGCGGCTCTTCGAGTGGGGACTCACGACGTGGAGCCGAGCCCTCGTCTCGACAAAGAGCCTATCAGGGTGCCACGGAATCGGGGCGCTTAGGGGTTTGCTTGGCGAACACGCGGGACCAGACAAGCCACAGCGCGACCATGATCCCCGTCACACTGAAGTTCGCGGGCTGGTAGAGGCTCGACCCTGAATAGTCGTTCCAGCGGGTGAGGCCGAAGTGCACCATTTGCGCGCCCACGCACATCACGGCGAGCCGCTGAAACGGATTACGGAACGGGATCTTCAGATTTGCGACCGTCGCCTGGAATCCAGCGGCTCCGGCGGCGGCGATCGCCGGCCATGCGTAGGCGAGCGGACGCTCCGTATTGTTCGAGATGATCAAGGTTCCGTAGGTGGCGAGCGTCATGAAGGTCAGATCGAGGTTCTCTCGCATTCGTCGGCCAAAGGCTCGGACGTCGGCGAGTGCTAGCGGGACGAACACGCCCCAGGTTCCGACGGTCACCACGTACCACTGGTTTTGAAGCAGGCGCCGGGAGCGGAAGCCCATGCTGTCGACCACGCCTGACCACCAGTCGTCCGGAGCAATCGGCGTGATCACGGCGTGTAGCGCCAGCGACACGGAGAAGAACGCGACCGCGATGGCCGCCGTGCGCAGGAACGCCTGCTTGATGTCGTGCTTCGCGAGCGTTCGGAAGAAGGCGAATGGGAGGACGAGGACAAAGCTCTCTCTCACGAAACCGGCGGCGATCGCGATCACGATCGCCCAGCGCCACGGTTTGTCGAGTTCGATGACGAGCAGGGCCGCCGCCACGAGAGCCATGCAGAGCGGGTCGGACATCCAGTACTGATACTCAAACCAGCGGACCGCACCTTGGGTTAAGCCCATCAGGACGAGCATCAATGCGGAGACTTCGAGGGAAAACCCGCGGCCTCGCAAGAAGAGAAACGTGCAGGCGAGGAACGTCAGGAGTGAGGTCTGCGTCAGTGCGTAGAACGCCTCATTGACGTTGAGGCCCCACGCCATCAGCCCTCTCGCGAGGGTCGGAGCCGCAACGCGAAACGCATAGGGCGGATCCTCGGGCTCATCCGGATTCGTCGCCATGTGGATGTAGTGACGATGATCGGTTTCCAGGACCAGGCGTACGCGATGGACGAATCCGAGTTTTGAGGCGACGTATCCGGCGTTCGCGAGAACGATCAACGCGGAAAGCGCCAACGCCATGCGGATGTCGCGTCCGGAGAGTTTCATGCGAGGCCGGAGCTTAGCGTCGGGCGGCTCGCGGCGCGCCACTCGCTCGCGGGGCTTGACTCGGACGAAAGGCATCGATGATCTATGCGTACCTTGCCTATGCCAAAGGATGAAATGCCTTCCGGCGCGCTGGTCCTTCTGATTCTGCGCGTTCACGACGACGCAGACGGGCTCCCGCTCAGGGACCAGGCGCGATGAGCGGTGGCGATGTGGCACCACCCACGCTGACGGCGGTTCTTCGCGTTCGGGTACGATCCTTCGACCATGGGGGAAGGGGAGCAGGACGGCGCGCTGAGCAAACTGGACGCGA
>JBDSLN010000157.1:0-3375 GCA_039916365.1 Vicinamibacteria bacterium | reverse complement strand
GAACGAGCCCATCTTCATCCGCGATCGCGTCGGCGTAGATGTCGTCGAGATTCAGAGCCGCGATATCAGTCGGTTGTCGGAGGTCAAACGGCCCGGTTACGTCGAGGCGATTTCCCGTGGGAAGCGACTCGCTCAACTCCCATCTCTTCCGCGCGGGCACCTGAACCGTCCCACGGCCCGGGCGACGGAAGTAGGGGTGAATACCGAAACCGACTGGCATGTCGCCAGAGCCCGTGTTCTCCGCGACGACCTGGATCTCCAGCGCGGCCTCGCGCAGGCGATAGGTCGTGCGCAACGTGAAGGGAAAAGGGAACTGATTGAGGATCTCGGTCGGATAATCCTCGGCCTTGATTTCACTCAGAATCCAAGCACCCTCGCTGACGGAGGCACCCGTGTCGATCACCCGCCAGGCCTTGTCACGCACGAAACCGTGGCGGGGCGGATTGACCTGATAGCGCTTGGCTTGAAAGGTGAACGCGCCATCTCGCAGGCGATTCGGAAAAGGGAAGAGCAGCGGAATGCCGAAGCTCGTCGGCTTCTTGAGGAAGTCGGCGAAGGCGATGGGCTCGATGACCGGTAATCCGGCCGAATAGGCAAAGAGATTGTTGCCAAGCGCCGGAGCGATCTCCGCCTGCGCTCGCGTGCCGTCCTCCAGAAGAAAGACGTCAACGCCTTCGCGGTGGACGGCATGAACGACGTAGCGAGGTTCCATGAGAAGGACCCTACCGGAGGAAGCCCCTGGTGAGCGAAGGATCGCCATCGTTTGCCGCGGGCCGAAGCCCAAGAATCGCGCACATGAAGTCGTAGACCTGGATGTTTTCGAACGGCTTCACCAACGCACCGTCGTTGCGAACACTTGGACCCGACGCGATGAAAAGGCCGTGCATCGACTTCAGCCGTGGGTCATATCCATGCGCGCCGCCTTCGCCCAGCATCCCTGAGGGCTTCCAGCGCTCGACCTCACCTTTCGACGTGATGTACCAACCATCGTCTGCGATGGCCATGATCGCGGGCACGCGCGGATGGCCGGCGAGTCCATAGATCGCCGGAATCTCCGCGTTCCGATAGACCGCCATGTGGGGACTGCGGCCCTTAAGCGCCGCATAAAGCTTTTCCGCATCGCCGTCCTTGGGCGAGATCGCGAGCACCGGTCCCGAGTCAAGGATCTGCGTGGTCGACGGATCGATGAAGTCATCGAGCATGATGAGGCGCTGTTTGCTGAGCTGCGACATGCCGTGGTCGCTGACCACCACGTAGTTCACGCGCTCCTTCAGGCCGATCGCGCCGACTCCTTTCACCAGTTCGCCCAACGCGGTGTCGACGCGGGCGATCGCGGCTGGAACGGCCTTCGAGGTCGTTGACTCAGGCCCGACGTCATGGCCCGCGTGATCGACATCGCTGAAATAGAGCGTCAGAAACGACGGACGCTTCCCCTCGGGAAGACGCAGCCAGTCAAGAACCTGGACGACACGATCATGATCGGGCATGGTGTCATCGAACGGTTTCCAGAACGTCGCCTGATGTCCGCCGATCAACGTCTCTGACCCAGGCCAGAACATAGCCGCCGCGATTCCACCCTGACGCTCGACGGTGTTCCACATCGGCTCGCCACCCCACCAGCGCGGATCCCGGGTGACTTCGCGCGCCGACATTGTGAACTTCCCTGGCAGATCCGGCGCCACCATGTTGTTCGACACGATTCCGTGATGGGGAATGCGAAGGCCCGTGACCAGCGTGTAGTGATTGGGGAACGTTTTCGAAGGGAACTGAGGGATCAGACCTTCAGCGCGAACACCGTCTTTCGCGAGAGCGGTCAAAGTCGGCGGGTGGAAACGACCGAAGTAGTCGGACCTCCAGCCATCGATCGACACGAGAATCACGATGGGGGGGGCCGCACGATCGGCCGGGATCGCAACAGGCTGAAGCGGTCCTGAAGCCCGGCACGCTGTGAGCACCAGAGCCAGTACAACGCCAAGCGGTCGGTTCACGGCGCGAAGATAACCCACGCGATCCTTTCCGTCCGGCCCGCTAGGTTTTTTGTACAAACGCGTTAGTACGAGCCGGCCGTCCGCGCGATTCGATTCCGCGGGGCTGTGCCTGCGGTCCGTCGAACAGCCAAACGTGAGCGGTGCTGCCGCCAAAGTAATATTGGCGCACATGTTTAGACCAGCCGGAGCCGCGCCACGGATCGCGAAGAAGACTGTACGACCCGTCGAGACGCCGATGGACGGCGAGCCATCCGCCGAAGCCGTGCCGGAGTTCGGAGGGTCGCTGAATGCGGCTTCAGCGGAATCACCGGCGGTCGACTCCGGAGGCGGTCATCAGCCCCCCAAGGCCAGAGCACCTCGTCGCGTCAAGCCAGTTCTCGCCCCCGCCTACCTCACCCAACTCGTCGAAGACCTGTTGGGGCAGCCTCGGAACACCGACTGGTTGGACATCAAAGTCAGCGGCGCGGCTCCCGTGGAGATCGGCGAATCAATCTCCGCGCTCGCCAATACCGCGGCTCTGCTCGGGAAGCCTCATGGTTATGTCGTGTGGGGAATCAACGAAGGAACCCGCATCGTGGTCGGCACATCTTTCGTGCCCGCCGAGGCCAGCGTCAATCATGAGGAGCTGGAAAACTGGCTGGTCCGCCATCTAAACCCTGGGGTGGATTTCGGCTTCTACGACGTGGTCGCGCGCGGGAAGCGGATCGTGATTCTTCGTGTCGATCCTGCGTCGGAACGTCCCGCACAGTTTCAGGGCCAGGCGTTTCTTCGGGTCGGCGGTCGCAAGCAACCGCTCAAGGACGTGGCCGAGAATGAACAGGCACTGGAGCGGCTGCTGGCTCGACCCGCCTTCGAGCGCACGGTCGCCGCCCTCAACCTGACCGCCGAGGAAGTCCTCGCTCGACTGGACCACGATGCGTTCTTCAAACTGGGCAACACTGAGGTTCCTGGATCGGCCAGCGATACCCTCACAGCATTCGAACGTGAATCCTTTGTGGCGCGCGGCGAGGGCGATCTGTGGAATATCACTCATCTTGGCGCGATCCTCTTCGCCAGGCAGTTGAGCGATTTCCCCGAGCTGCATGACAAAGGCGCTCGCGTGGTCGCGTACACCGGCGAAGGTCGCGGAAAAATCCGGCAGGAGTACGCGGGCGCTACGGGTTATGCGGCGGGATTCGATGCGCTGATGAACGAATTGGCCCAGGCTCTTCCGATGCGCGAGTCCGAGCACGACGGCGCCCATGAACCGGCGCCGATTTGTTCAGTCGAGGCGGTGCGCGAAATCGTCGCGAACGCTCTCGTTAACCAGGACTTCGCGATGGCGGGACCCGGGCCTGTGATCGAGATCTTCAAGGATCGAGTGGAAATCGCCAACACCGGCGTGCCG
>JBDSLN010000156.1:0-9108 GCA_039916365.1 Vicinamibacteria bacterium | reverse complement strand
GTCATTCCATTCATTAAAGGACGTCATGGCACTCGAAGACGAACTCAAAGCCAGAACCCTCGCCCTGGTGAGCCAGCAGATGGCGGGCTGGGTGGTGGAAATTCAGAAGCGCATCGTGGAGCACCAGGCCAACCTGGTGGGAGCGCTCGATGAGCTTCAGGAGAACGTCGCGCGCTACGACGAGAAGATCGACGAGAGTGCCATCGAAGGCGCCATCGGCGAGGTGTTCGCCAAAAACCCAGTGGCAGCACCCGCTCCGGCTGATCCGGCCCCGGTGGTCGAGTCTGGTCCAAGCATCGCCGTGTTGCTTTCCGCCATGGCCGAAGTCGACACCGGCGCGAGCCTCGGCGAAGTCCTGACTAGCCTCGTCAACGAGAGCGCCAAGCAGACCGATCGCGTCGCGATGTTCATCGTCAAGGGCCCGAATGCCGTCGGCTGGTACGCGAAGGGCTTCAGTACGAACGACGCAGTCAAGGCTCTGCAGATTCCATTCGCCAACGACACCATCTTCAAAACCATCCTGGCCGATCGCGCTCCGGTGCTGTTTGATCCGCGTTCTAAAGGGCAGACCGGTGACGCCATGGCCCGTCTCGGCACGCTCGGTTCGTCGGCGATTGTGGCGCCCATGGTCCTGCGCGACAAGCTGGCCGCGGTTCTTTATTGCGATACCACGGCGCCAATGAGCGACGCACAGGCGGCCTTCATCGATTCGCTCGTGCGCTTCGCCGCCAAGACCACCGACCTGCTTTCGTTCGTGCCCCGTACTCCGGGCGCACGTCCAGCCGCCCCGGTGGTTTCTGGCACCCCCTCAGCCGCACCCAAGTCCGCTCCGCCTGCGGCCGTGGGCGAGAGCAGCAGCGCGGTCATGGTCACGCCCGCTCAGGTGGCCGCGATGCAGCAGGCATCCACGGCTCCGCCACCCGCCCCTCCCGCTCCGCCTCCCCCGGCGGCACCCAAGGCGGATGGCGCGGGGACTGTCATGTTCACGGCCTCGCAGATGGATGACATGCGGCAGCAGATGTCGCAGATGAAGCCACCCGCAGCACCCGCGGCTCCGGTACTTTCGCCCGAAGAGACGAAGGCTCACGAGGACGCGAAGCGTTTTGCGCGTCTCATCGTGAGCGAGATCAAGCTCTACAACGAAGCAAAGGTCACCGAAGGACGCAAGGCCAAGGACCTGTTGTCGCGCCTCAAGGAAGACATCGAGCGGGGACGTCAGATGTACCACGACCGGATCTCGCCCGCTCTTCGCAACAACACCAACTATTTCCAAGACGAGTTGGTCCGGCTTCTGGCCGGGGGCGATCCAGCGGCGCTCGGCCCAATGTAGTCAGGCCCGCCGTGAAGGATTCCGCGGGTCATCTGGCTCTCTTCGCGTGTATGGCGTTCCTTTGCGGCTCATCGGCCCGTGGACAGACATCGGGCGAAACCGACAAGCTCGGCGGTCTGCGGCCCGTTCTCAACCAGGCCGAAGCCGCTCTCGTTCGAGCATCCGCTGATCTTCGTCCCGGCGCGCAGAGCGCCGTCATCGACCGCCTGCGCCGCATCTCCACTGAGAACACGGGCGAAGAAGCGTCGGGCCTCGCCCAGGTCCTCATCGCCAAATCGGCGATGGCGCTCGGACGTTTCGATGAGGCCGCGACCGCGGCGCGCCATCCCGACATCGACCGAACGGCACTGGGCGATCGGGCGCTCTTGATTCTCGCCCGCGCCAAGGCGCGGACCGGTGACTATGGCGCGTCCGCCTCCGCCTATCTTCGCGCCATCGACGCATCTCAATCCGATGACGTCGCCTGCAGCGCGCGTCTGGGTGCTGCGGCCGCCCTTCAGCAGATCAAGCAGAACGTCCGTCGCGTCACACTTCTCACCGAAGCCAACACGGTGTGCCGGCTCGATCATGCGGACGTGCTGCTCGATCTCGCGGAAGCCTTGATCGCCCAGGGCTCACGCGATGAGGCGCTCGTGCGCCTTGAGGAACTGGAACGCGTCTATCCAACGTCGCAGCAGGCGCAGACCGGCAACACGATGATCGCGACGGTGCTCGCTCCGACGGGCACCCATTCGCAACGCAGCTCTCGTCAGGACTTCGAACGCCGCTTCGCCCGCGCGCACGCTCTCCTGGACAACGGCCGAAAAACGGCGGCGCTCGCCGAGCTGCGCAAGTTGAGTCTGCATCCGTCGATTGAGAAAGATGGGGATGAGGTTCAAGTCGCCCTTGCCAGCGCCTTGTCCCGTTCGTCCGCCAAGGAAGCAAAGGAAGCCAAAGCCGTGCTTGCCAGCGTGCCCGACTCGTCAACCGCTATTGCTGAGGCGCGTTTGCTGCTCGCCCGCATGGCACCCGAAAACGAACGAGCGGGCCGCCTGAACGAAGTGATCGCGGCCTACCCTGGCACGCCGGTCGCTGAGGAGGGCCTGTATACGCTCGCGAGCTTCTATCAGAGGGATGCTCTCTACTCTGAGGCCGCGCCCTACTACCGGCGGCTAGTGAAAGAGTTTGCGGACGGCTCCTACGCGGAAAACGCTGCCATGCGCGCGGCCTTCGAAGCTCTTCGAGCGGGCCGAACAGCGGATGCGGCCGAACCTCTTGAGGCGATGGCGCGGCGAGCGAAATCACCCGCTGGCTTCCTTTACTGGGCTGGGATCGCGCGTCTGCGCAACGGCGAGGCGGATCGGGGCCTGACCCTCCTTCGCGAAACCTCGAATCGCTTCCGGAACACCTGGTACGGCAACCTTGCCGCCGGTGAACTGCTGCGCGCGCCCAAGGCGGGCGGCGCGAACCAAGCGACGGCGACACGCGTCACTGGCCTGCCCGCCCCGACGACTCAGCTCTGGAGGTCGGCCGAACTTCCCGGCCCCATGACCGCGCGTCTGCGCCAGTTGCTGCTCATCGGTCTCGACTCTGAAGCCCTCGACGAACTGAAGGCGCTCGGCAACAGCAGCGGCGCCCTTGAAGCGCGCGCGCTGATCGAAGCCGATCGGGGGGAGCTTCGCAATGCGATCATCTACATGAAGAGGGCGCGGCCCGAGTACGTCTCCGCGGAGATCAAGGATCTTCCTTCACTTGTGTGGACCACGATCTATCCGCTCAAGCACGGCGATGCCCTTAAGAAGGCGGCGCTGCGGGAGGACCTTGATCCTGCGCTTGTCGCGGCTTTGGTCTGCCAGGAGTCGACCTTCGATGAGCGGGCGAAAAGCCTGGTGGGCGCGCGGGGGTTGATGCAGATCATGCCTTACACCGGCAAGCCTCTCGCCCGCCAGCTCGGCATGCGCTACACCACCGGCATGCTTCATGAGCCATCGACCTCGCTAACCTTTGGCACCCGCTATTTCCGCCAGATGATGGAACGCTTCGGCCTGCGCCCCGATGCCGCCCTCGCGGCGTACAACGCTGGCCCGCATCGCGTCGACCGTTGGCTCACCCCAAACCCGAACATCCGGAGTGACGAGTTCACCGAATCGATCCCATTCACCGAGACGCGCAACTACGTAATGATCATTCTTGGCGCGCGCGATCAGTATCGAAGGCTCTACGGTCTTGAGCCTTCCGCCAACCCGGGCGACTGATTCAAACGACCTCGTGCGGCCTGGCACGCGCGAGGTGAGAAAATTGGGTCCCATGACTTCCATCGGCGACATCCTCAAACAAAAAGATCCCGGCCTCGCGGCCGAACTCACCGTCCGGGCCTCGGGGAGAACGCCGCTCGAGTTGAGGACAATCGTCATCGAACCCTCTCCGACGAAGCACGCGGAAGGCTCCGCCCTCATCTCCTTCGGCGACACCCGCGTCCTCACTACGGTCAGCGTGGAAGACCGCATCCCCCAATTCCTTCGGGGCAAAGGCGAAGGCTGGTTGACGGCGGAGTACTCGATGCTCCCACGAGCCACCCACACACGCATGGCGCGAGAAGTCACGAAGGGCGCGCCTTCAGGCCGTACCCACGAGATCCAGCGTCTGATCGGACGCTCGCTCCGTTCGGTCCTTGACATGAAGGCGCTTGGCGAACGGACGCTCACGGTCGATTGCGACGTCCTGCAGGCGGACGGCGGGACCCGCACCGCTTCGATCACCGGCGCGTTCGTGGCCCTGGTGCTGGCTCTCAAGAAGATCAACACCATGAATGCGCTGCGCGATCAGGTCGCGGCGTTGTCGGTCGGTCGGGTGAAAGGCGGGACAGTGGTCGATCTCGACTACGTCGAAGACTCCACCGCCGAAGTCGACATGAACGTGGTCGGCCTCGCTTCGGGAGCCTTCGTCGAAGTTCAGGGCACCGCCGAGCAGAAGCCTTTCACCAAAGCCGAACTCGACGACATGCTGAAGGCGGCCCAGCTCGGACTCTTCGAACTGTTCGAGAAACAACGCGCTGCGTTGCCGCCCTTCAAGTTCACGCGCTAAAAGTCTGCGGCTAGAGGCCCAGGCCGAGGGACCAGACGAAACGGCCACCCGGCGCGCCACTGCCGCCCACCTTCCACGCGTATCCGACGCTGCCCCGAAAGCCAAGCAGCACGACGTCGCTCTCGACCCCCGCGTAGGTATTACCGTTTGTACGCAATGTGGGGTCGCGCCAGGTGCGAAGCAGAATCGCTTTGAACGTGGCGGCCACGCCGGAGGGGCGGATCGGAGACTCCTCGAAAGCGCCGCCGACAAACCCCAGGCCCAACTGGCCCCCGCGCGCTCCGCCGCGCACCTGAATCAACTTCCCGGGCGCGAGTGCGCCGAACATGCGGGCGGTCCCCCACATCAGCGTCGCGGATCCGGTCACATGCGTGACCCCGTGATAGCCAAGGCCCAGGGTGAAGTCGGTCGCCCGCGGTGCCTTGGCCGGAACGCCCGGCGGGGTGACGGGAGATGCCTCCTGAGCTAGCGCCGCGGTGGACAGGAACGCTAAGAAGCAGGCGGTGGTGGAAGTGACGCGGAAAACGTTCATGCATCTCCATTCTCTCTTCCCAGACCGGATTTCGTCGAAGTCTGAAGTCCGAACAGCTCGCTCCCGCACGAGAGGCAAAAGAGTGGATAATTCGGCGTCCGTTCCAAACGGCGCGAATCACTTTTCAGGAGTCTTGGAGAATCATGAGGAAATCCACAATTGTTGCGGTTCTGGCGCTGGCGTTGATGACACCTTCCGTGAAAGCCGCCGACGTCACCGAAGCCAATTTTCAGAACGCGATGAAGGACGTGCAGGCCGGCGTGGGCGCGATCAACAAGTCGATGCGCGAGACGCCAACTGACCTCAGCGCGGCCGTCGCAGCTGCCAAGGCCGTCGATGCGGCGCTCGCCGTGACCGAAGGCTTCTGGGCCGCGCGCAAGACACAAGACGCGGTCGAGATGAACGCCAAGGCACGAGCCGCCGCCCAGGCAGTCGCGAAGGCCGCCGCTACCAATGATGCCGCCGCCACCGGCGAAGCGATGAAGGCGGTGTTCCCGAATTGCAAGGGATGCCACGACGCGCATCGCGAAAAGCAGGCCGACGGCAGCTACACGATCAAGTAGCCAGCCAACGCCTGAAGGAGGCCGGGCCGCTATGGCTCGGCCTTTTCTTTTTGGGCGCATCTTTCGCAACGGAGAGACGATGAACGGCCTGACTAAAGGAACCGACGGAAGGGTTCGCCGCGCCTGGAGCGGAACCGATCCGCTCTATCTCCGCTACCACGATCGCGAATGGGGACGCCCGGTGCGGAACGACGTGCGCCTGTTCGAGAAGCTCAGCCTCGAGGGCTTTCAATCGGGCCTTTCCTGGCTCACGATCCTTCGGAAGCGCGAGAACTTCCGGGCGGCGTTCGCCGGATTCGACATCGCATCCGTGGCCGCCTTCAAAGCCAGAGACGTCAAGCGTCTTTTAGGGGATGTCGGCATCATCCGGCATCGTGGAAAGATCGAATCAACCATCAACAACGCGAAACGCGCGCTGCTGCTGCAAGAAGAGTTCAAGTCGCTCGCTCGTTTCTACTGGGCCTACGAGCCGGGGCCGGAACATCGGCCAAAGACGATTGATCTGGCGACGCTACGGACCCTGAATCAGACGGAGATCTCCACCCAGCTCTCCAAAGACCTCAAGAAGCGAGGCTTCTCCTTCGTGGGGCCCACCACGGCCTACGCGTTCATGCAGGCCATGGGACTTGTCAATGACCACATCCACGGCTGCCACGTTAGAGACGAAGTGGAAACCGAGCGCCAGAAATTCGCGCGCTAGAGGGGCTAGGGAATCTGCGTCGCCACGTCGGCCGCGCGCGCCGCCGCGATGCCTTTGAGGCCGGAGACGGACGCTTCGAAATCGGCCAGCGTGAATGGCTTGTGCGTGTCGGCGGCGACACTCGCGCGGATCAGGGTCGCGAACGCGTCGATCTTCGGGCCGATAAAGCCCGTGGTGACGAAGTTGCTGGCGATGCGCTTCACTTCGCTCCGGTAGTGAGCGTTCGCAGTGGCGTCCAGCACGAGACGCTTGGTGAATTCGTTGGAATCCATGCGCTGATCGACCGGCCACGCGGCCGCCTGGAAAGACGAATCCTTGTCCCAGGGGATGAAGACGAACTTCTTCTGGCCACCGTACTGATAGAGATAGAAGTTGTTCATGCCGAACTGGCCGACGAAGCCGTCGTACTCGGCACAAGCATTCTCCACCGCGACATACGTGAGGAATTTCTTGACGTCAATGTATGTTTCCATGGCGGCTCCGTAGCCGGACTGAGGCGTCTGGTTGATCGCTTTAACGAACTCAGCAAGCCCATTGTCGAGCTTGTTCTCGTTGGTCTGCGCCTGGAAAGGAACGGGCGCGTACACACCCAGTTCGTCACCCCGGAAAGTGAATCTGTAGTCGCTTGAGTAGGTGTAGTCGAACAGGGTGCCACTCTCCTCGCCCAGACGAGACTTGAGGAAAGGCTTGCTCACCGGCTCGACCAGTGTGTAGAGACCCCAGAAATCGGTGTTGACGGTCAGGCGACAGAATGCGATCTGAGGAGCTGGGATGCCGGCGGCCTCAAATACGGAATACGCGATGACTTCCCGCATCATGCTCGGATCCTGAGTCACGTTGTCGAGCACGAGGCTCTTGTAGCCGTGAAACTCCTGGCCCGAAACGTACTTGTTCGTATCGACCTTCAGACCGGGCTTCTCGCCGCTTCGCGATCCAGCGCCTCGAGAGCGGATGCCCACCTGCTTCACCGTTTCACCATCGACGCTTAGGTTCGCCGCGTAGTACTGATTGGTCTGGAAAGTGGCGCGCAGCGCCGCCCAGTCGGCCGGATCGAGCTCGATCTTGCACTCATGCAGACGGGACTGGTCAAAAATCGCGTCGGCCGCGCGAGCGGAGCCCACCCCTCCGGTTGCCAGAATGACGACGGCCAGCAAAGACCTCAAGTTCTTAAAATGCATCGGATGCTTCCTTTCCATACAGCGTACGACATTTCTACCCGTCAACCGGTGGAACGCCGTGTGCGGCAAGTCACTCCCGGATCAGGGGACCATCAATTGAATACGGCCAAGCAGGCTGAAGTAACGCCCCGTCTTGCCCGGAACCGGCGCAATCAAAGGATCGTTGTAGCTTTCCCACAGGCCACTCGCCTGAAACTTCATAAAGTTAGAGAACCAATAGTTGGCGCCCGCCTCGATGGCCGTAGCACCTGAAGGAGCGATATTTCTCGCCCGGTTGCCAAATCCGGCGAACCCCGAACCATCGCCCGTATCGTCGAACTTCATGCCGTTCATGCGTGCCACAAGCTCCAGGGCACCCTTGCCACCCTGAAAAACCGACTTGGCAGGCTCAACGGTGGAACTCTTCTTCTCGCCGGTGAGGACGTAGGACGCGCCAAACGCCCATCCGCGGCCGCGCACGTCGGGAATGTCCTGCCCCGTCGATCCTTGCGCCTTGCGCTCTTCCTGGGCCTGTAAAACCTCACCGCGAAAACGGAAGGGTCCGCGCGAATACGACACGTCGGCGCCGAAGCGCCGGCGCGTGCCATTCACGTGCGCGCGATTCCAGAACGTGAAGCCGCTCAGCGACTTTCCCGGCGTGCCCTTGGGCGCAGGCTCGACGTTGTTCAGGCGCGGGCCCGCTTCCACATCCGCCCACATGTACGAACCCGAGAGAAGCAGACCCTTCGCGGCATGCCCCGTGATGCGCGTCGCGAACGAACGATCGGCGCTTTGAGGGGCGCCGTTCCCATCACCGTTGAAACCACCGATGGCATAGTCGACGCGGCCCAGAGAACCGCTGAGGGCGGCCCCCCAATCGCGATCGGGCGCCAGAGCTGCGAGCATCGCGCGCTCGACAAAGTCCGTTTTCGAGGCGGAGGTCAGAAACTCCTGGCTGAAGGGCGGCTTGAAGTGGCCGACAAGAAGCGTCACTTTCTTTGAGAAGTTGTAGCCAATCGTGGCATCCTTGAGACGCGAACCGCGCTCGGAATCGCGGGGGTCGACCGCGAGTTCGAATGTCAGCTTTGAAAATTCAGCGTGCACACCAAATCGGAACCGACGAAGCTCGCTCTTGGGCGACTGCTCTTCGCCAGCGTCATCGCCCTGCACGTGCCAATCGAAGTGACGGAAATCAACCTGGGCGTAGCCCACGAGTTCGATCTTGTTCTTGCCCTTCTTCAGGCCCAAGCCGTCGAAGTGCCAGCCCTCAGGCTCGACGGCCTTGCCTGCTTTGGGCTTCTTGACCTTGTCCTTGTCGGGAGCGTTCTCCGTCAACTGAGCCGCCTCGATGGAAGGCACCGCGGTCGAGGCGATGACGACTTCAGTGGCCTTGGGAGCATCGGTCGCGGACGTCACCGATCCCATGCCGCAAGCCAGGAACAGGCCGCCCGCCACTTGCATCAAAAATTTTGGGCTCACGCTCATGACACTCCTAAGTGCTGTTTCATCTCGGCCTCGATCTTGCGGCGTGCATCGCGGAAAATGAGCACGCCAGCGCGGTCGTCGGCGATCCAAAGATTCCCGTCCGCGTCAAAAGATATGCCTTCCTGCTGCACGCCCGGCAAAACGATCTCCGCTTCCTCGTCGCCCTTCAGGGTCAGCATTGCGAGGCGGTCTTTGGAGTCGGCGATGATAAACAGGCGGTTCAAGGTGGCGTCGTAAGTGACGGCGGTGAGGTCGTCCCTATTGGGAATCTCCGTGCG
>JBDSLN010000155.1:0-9293 GCA_039916365.1 Vicinamibacteria bacterium | reverse complement strand
CGCGACCATCGAAGGTGCGATAGGTGCCGGCGCTGTGCCAGGCCATGCGGACGAACTGCGGACCGTAGTGGCCGAAGTCGGCGGGCCACCACTCCTGCGAGTCGGTCATCAAAGCGACAAGGTCCTTCTTCAGGGCCTGATAGTCAAGCTTCTTGAATTCCTCGGCGTAGTTGAAGGTCTCGCCCAGGGGCGTCGTGCGGTTTGAGTGCTGACGCAGCACATCCAGCTCGAGCTGATTCGGCCACCAATCGCGGTTGGTGGTGCCGCCGGTGGTCGCGTAGGGGAACGGGCATTTCGCTTCAGGCTTGTCGGTGCTCATCACTTTTTTCCTTCGTGTTCTCGTCGTTGATTTGAGAGCTGTTCTCGCTCGGAGTGGGATATTTTCTGGCAGCTAGGGCAGACACCCTGGACTTCGGTGGCGTGGCCAACGATGGCGTAGTTTGTCGCACGGTGAGCCTGGGCTTCAATGCTTCTATCCACCGAGACCGGGAGGTCGCTCACACGGCCGCAGGCAATGCATCGGATGTGATAGTGCTCGCCCACATTTCCGTCGTAACGCACGGCCTCATCGTCGGTCCGCACTTCTCGCACCAATCCCTCATCCACCAGGGCTTTCAAATTGCGATAGACGGTTCCCAGGCCAACCTTTGGCAGACGCTTCCGGGTGGTCTTGTAGACCCAATCCGCAGTGGGATGCTCAAAGATCGAACGAACGACCTCGAGAACAACGTCTCGCTGCAGGGAGTAGCGCACAGATGAGAATCATTATCGTTTATGAGTCCCGTGTCAAGTGCTATCTCTGAACTCTCCCTCACCCAGACGCCTTTGCCATCAGCAACTGACGCAAAAAAGTGGCCACTTTCGTGACCACCTCGCTTCACGGCGTCCGACTTACGCGTTAACGGCGATAGTCGGCGCGCAGGTCGATGGTGTTGTACGGATCGACATACACATCAAAGAACTGGGAGTCGTCGCCACGCACCTGAACTTCGATTTCGTGCGGGCCAACCTCCAGGGTGAGGCGCTGGAAGAATCCATCGAAGTCATCCACGCTGCCCGCGTAGTACCCATCGACGTAAACGGCGCCGTTACGCGGGAAATCCTTCAGCCGGATATCGCCGTATGAGACGTGGGTGCCGTACGTCGCGATCCCGCGGCGGTTGCCGTAGACGCGACCACCGTAAGCCGAGCCGTATCGATAACCCGAACCGATGCCAAAGTAAAGGCTCAGGCCCCCGCCCGAGCCGTAGTAGTGCCGAGGCGAGTAACCACGACGGTACACGGGGCGCGGCGCGTAGTAGCCGCGACTGTAGCCGTTGGTGTTCCTGCTCCAGTTGCCGCGGTACAAATCGCTTCGGAAGCCTCCACGATAATCATTGCGATCGTAGGGGCTGGAATTGCGACCGTCATTGTAGTTACGACTGTCGTAACGGTTGGAGTTGCGACCATCGTTGTAGCCCCGATTGTCATTGCGATTGGAACTGCGACCGTCGTTCGATGCCCGATTGTCGTTGCGGTTGGAGTCGCGACTCGCGCTCCGGTTGTCATTTCGATCATACGAACCACGCGAGTTGCGATTGTCGTCGCGAGCGCTCCTGTCATCGCGCCGCGCCGAATCCGATCCGCCTCGACTTCCATTGCCATAGGCACGATCGCGGGAGCGGTCGTCGTTCTGCTGGGGCTGAGGTCGATCTTGAGGTTGGGCTTGAGGTCGGGCTTGCGCCTGAGACTCGGACCGTTCGCGGCTCCGGTCCCGGGACTGAGACTGGGCTTGACTATCACCACCGCGGCGTCCACCGCGATTGCGATCGGCCCCGCGATTGTCGTTGTCCTGCTGGCGCGACGAGCCGTTGTCGCGCGACCGCTCAGAACCTTGACGGTTGTGATGACGCTCGCCGGCTTGAGCCGACGCCAACGAAGCCGAACCGGCCCCGATGGCCAAAGCGGCAAAGGGGACGATGACCTTATGAATTCTCATGACTGGTTACCTCACTTGGGGAATGTACGAGCCACTGCGCTCTCCAAAGCAGGTTCCCTGCCAAGCTCAATCCGTTGTTTTATTGGACTTATCCGCTCGATAACCCCGGGAGTGTCCACTCCTTATGACAACCTTCGCTTGGCCGATGAGCGACCCACGCTATTCTCATCGCGGATGACGCCTCGCGTTCGATTTGCACTACTCGCGGCCATCCTCGCCGTCGCGACCGCCCTTCGCTTCGCTGGACTTGCGAACGGACTGAGGCACACGCCCTTCATCGATGAGCAGTTCTTCGTGGCGAACGTGGAAGGCATGCTGCAGCGGGGCGACCTGGATCCCCAATTCCACATGTACCCGGGATTTTTATTCATGATCCTCAAGCCCATCCTCTGGTTCCTTCCGAGGCCGTTCGGCGCCGAGGCGTATCTGGTCACGCGACAAGTGGTGGCGGCGTTCGGTGTGGCCACCGTCGTCCTCGTCTACGCCCTGGGCGCGCGCCTGGGATCGGCGCGAGTTGGATTACTGGCCGCAGCGATCCTTGCGGTCTCTCCGGTTGCGGTGACGGTGGCTCACGAAGTCCGGCCCGACGTCGTGCTTGGTTTTTTCGCGATGGTTGCTCTGTTGCTGATCGCGAGGATCGATGGAGATTGGAAACGCGACGTTCTCGCTGGTCTCGGCATCGGCATGGCGACCGCCATCAAGTTCACCGGCGTGGCCCTCGTCTTCGCCTACGTCGCCCGACGCGCCACGCTCTCAAGCAACCGATGGCGCGGGATGCTGCTCGCGGGCGCGGTTTCGTTCGCGACCTACGCGGTGCTCTCTCCGTACTCTTTCCTGCATTTCGACGACTTCGTCGAAGGTGTCACCCTGCAGAAGAGCTACCACGATGAGTTGCGCGGTCGGGGTCCGCAGGGCTACATCACCATCGCCCTGGTCTATCTCTGGAACGTCCTGCCCGGCGAACTCGGCGGCGCGGCCTTGATCGCAGCACTTATCGGACTCTGGGTCACCCGCAAGGATTGGCGCGCGACCCTTCCGCTCATCGTGCTTCCGCTCGCGCTCATCATAATTCTGTCTACCGCGCAGATTCACCGGAATAGGTATCTGTTGCCTGGTCTGGGCGGCCTGGCGGTGCTGGCTGGCCTTGCCCTCGATTCTCTATTGGAGCGATCGCGTGGTTTGGGAATCGCGGCGACGCTGCTGGTCATAGGTCTGCCCTTGATCGATACGACTCAGGCGGTCGCCGCCTATCGATGTCCGAACACCATGGATCGCGTGCTCGACTGGGCGAACGCGAACCTCAAAGATGGAAGTCGCATCGCAACCAACCTGCCCCGGCTGGGTTTCGGCGTGGGTCGTTTTGAAGTCGTTCCGGTTGACGATTGGGACACCGCCGGCCGGCGGGTGGCGGACAACGCGGATGTGGTCATTGCTCCGGTCACGGCGGATCGCGCGGCCTTCCCCGGATTCGTCCGTCGGTTCGTCGCCCAACCGCAGCATCCACTCGAAGGCCCATTCCTGGAAGTCCTCACGCGTGTTGCGCCACACGTCATCACCACGATGAATCTGGACAATGCGCAATTCGACGCGTCTGAGAACGGGGCGGCCCTTTCCCTTCTCAACGATGGCGACCTCAACACGCGCTGGCAAACGGAAGGAACTCAGCGGCCGGGGATGTGGATGCAGATCACCCTTCCCGCAGCGCGGACGATCGACAGTATTGAATTTTCGCTAGGGGCTCGGCCCAACCAATGGGGACGGCACATCGAAGTCACTCTCAGCCAGGATGGCCAGACGTGGATGCCCGTCAGAATCATTTCAGGACGAGCGCAACCGTCGGAGCAGGTTGCGACCGGCGGCGGCCACACTCAGCTTTTCCTGTTGGTCGAACCGGCGCTCGCACGCGGCGTTCGGGTGCGGATCGCGGAGCGAGGCGAGCCTCGCTGGGGCATCGCCGAAGTCAGCCTGCGCTCCTCAGCCGTTCGGTAAGCGAACCCAGGAGCAGCTATCGAACTCGGTTACGGCCTTCCTGTTTTGCGCGATACATCGCAGCATCGGCATCGGCCTCGGTCTCGACGACGACCACTTCTGACAATGTCTCGTCTGTCGGAATGAGCAGAGCTGCCTCGTAACAATGAGCCCTACTTCGCGGGCGGAGCCTTCTTCACGAGTTCGATTCGGACGAGTTGTTCCGCGGGAATCGGTTCTCCCTTGATGAGCTTCGCGGCACTATCCACCGCGATGCGTCCCATCTCGGACGGAAGCTGCGCGACCGAAGCAGCCATGGTTCCCGCTTCGATGGCTTTGCGCGCGTCATCCACCGCGTCGAAACCGATGACTCGGATCTTCCCCGCCTTGCCCGCCGCGGCGATCGCTTCGGTGGCTCCCAGCGCCATGATGTCGTTGCACGCGAAGATGGCGTCGATCTCCGGATGCGCTTCCATCATGTTCTGAAAAACCGTGAAGCCTTGATCGCGTTCCCAATTGGCGGTTTGCGACGCCACCACCTTGATGCCCGGCGAATCCTTGATTGCTTCTTTGAATCCACGGAGACGCGAGTCTCCCGTTTCGTGTCCGGGGATTCCTTCTAGCAGGGCGACGTTCGCCTTGCCGCCGCTTAGTTCGACCAGCGCGCGGCCCGCGACTCGCCCGCCTTCCACGTTGTCGGAACCCACGTAGGACGCGGTCTTCACCCCTGCCTTCGCGGCCACGTCCGCATCGATCCGATCATCGATGATCACAATGGGGATGCCTGCGGCGTTGACCTTCGCCAGCACCGCGACGATTTCCCGCGATCCGCTCGGCGTGATCAGCAGAACCTTGATGCCGGTCTGAATCAGGTTCTCCACGATCTGCATCTGCTTCTCCGCGTCCACTTCGCGCTCGGCGGCCTGAATCACCAGATCGATGTTCTGCTTCGCCGCCGCTTCCACCGCACCTTTCTGCATTTCGATAAAGAACGGACTGTTCAGCGTCTTCAGGACGAAGCCGACACGCGGCTTGGCCGACATCGCGGCCGGCTTCTCCGGCGTGCGACAGCCAGACCCGCAAAGCACGAGGCTCGTGATCACGGAAAGGAATCGTGAGGTCATGAGCGACAGATTAGCCCCGCCCGGGCCGCGGTTGCGTCGCACGGCGCGGATGAGGGCTGCGGTTCTCCACCGGGAAGCACCGTCATCTCAGCTGTGTGGATCGGCGCCGACCTGATTTTCCGTGACGCCTTGCTCATCGTCGAGAGCAGCTCCGCCTTCACCTGGAACCCCATCGATTTCGCGGCGGTGGTTTCGAACCGGTTCTCTCCGCTCTCCCATCCAATCCGCCGATAGAGCGAGGCGAGACCCGTGGTGTCTCGAACGTCGGGGGCCGCCGCCACCTCTAGCGCGTGCTGCAGCTCATGTCCAAGTAAACAAATCCGCTCGAAGGGCGACAGCTTCCACTTGTCGATTCGTATCAGCAGATACCGGGTCGTAGCCTCTTCCGAGAGAAAGACCAGATACGAAGACGGACCCGGGGGTCTGCCCGGCGACAACTCGGTCAGATACACCACGACGTCCGTGCGCTCCAGCTCCTCGATCAACGACGTCACGAGCGGTGAACGCTCGGCGGCCTCGGTCAACAAATTGATCGCGTCCGTATTGAGCGGAAGAGTATGAGTCCACCTAGGCAACGCCACGGGTGCGGCAGGAGTGGCCCGGGCGAGCCCGATCATCAACGAACACGCACACGCGAAAATCTTCAGGCTCATGGCAGATCCCTCGATGTTGCTTATGGAGATAGACGCAACGCGTGAGGGAAAGTTCTGGCCTGATACGCTTCGCGCCCTTGACAGTCAAGGGGTTTGCGCGTTTTCCTTCAGCAGGTTGAACGTGCACCGCGGGCCCGATTCATGGAACATCCCATCACATCATGAGCAAGCCGGAGAAGAACGAGCAGGTCGCCGTTCAATCGGACACGAAGAAAATATTTCTCGATGTTTTCGGCGCGAGCGTGCCTCACTTCCTGCAGCGACATCGACGCGGCCCATCTGGAGACCGCGATCAGGGTTTGGGCTTAGGCTGTCTTCCGACGACATGGCCCACACCCACTCGCACAAGCCGGGAGAGAAACACGATCATTCACACGGAGCGGGCGGCGCCCTCACCACAGCCCTAGCCGTTACCCTCGGGTTCGCTTTCATCGAGGGTGGGGTGGGCTTCTTCTCCGGTTCGCTGGCCCTGCTGTCGGATGCGGCGCACATGCTGGTGGACTCAGGGGCTTTGGCTCTCGCGGTCGTCGCACAGCGGCTGGCCGCCCGACCTCGGACCGCCTCTCACACTTTTGGCTATCGGCGCGCGGAAGTCCTCGCCGCCGGGGTCAGCGGAGGCGTTCTCTTCGCCGCCTCGATCGGCATCGTCATCGAGGCCCTTGGTCGCCTCAAGGAGGCGCACGCCGTTCGCGGAGATTGGATGCTCGCCACCGCTATCACTGGCCTGCTCGTGAACATTGCCTCGGGCTATGCCCTAATGCGCGAGGCACATTCCTCCATCAACGTGCGCGCAGCACTCGCCCACGTGATGGCTGATGCGGCTGGATCGGTAGCCGCCATCATTGCGTCGATCGCCGTCCTGAAGTTCAATCTCCCTCAAGCTGACGCCATCGCGTCGATTCTGATCTCCATCCTGATTCTGTGGGGCGCCTGGAAACTGATGCGCGAGTCGGCGGCGGTGTTGATGGAGCAGGCGCCGCCTGGTGTGTCAGCCGCGGCCATTGAAGCCACCATTCGTGAAACGCCGGGAGTGCGCGATCTCCACGATCTGCACATCTGGACCATCTCCGACGGCTTCCCGGTGGTCACGGTCCATGTGGTGCTCGATGGCCTGGCCCACGGAACCGGAGTTGCGGCCGCGGTGGCCGCGCGTGTAGCCAAGGCGCACGGCATCCAACACGTCACGGTTCAGCCGGAAGCGGTGCTCCAAGCCGAAGCTCCCCTGCCCATGCGGCCGCGCATCAAGCCGGATGCACGGCGCGCCGGATAGGGACTGGCGAACTACTGGAGCTGAGCGTCGATCACGATCTCGGGGATCGCCGAGAGCGCCTTCGACACCGGGCAGTTCTTTTTCGAGAAGTCGACCTTCTCGTCGAACAGCGCCTTGTCGATCCCGGGCACGACCGCAACGGTCTTCAGTTCGATCTTGCTGATCGCCGGACCGGCGCCGAGGTGAACCTCCGCGGAGGTCTCGATGCTCGTGGGTGGATGGCCCGCCGTGGTGAGCTGGGCAGCGAGGAACATCGAAAAGCAACCTGCGTGGGCGGCGCCGAGAAGCTCCTCCGGATTCGTTCCAGTGGCCGCTCCCTCGAAACGAGAAGCGAAGGTGAAGGGCGCGCTCAGGAATCCTGACGCTCCCGTCATCGTGCCGTTGCCCTCTTTCAGCGTCCCCGTCCACTTAGCACTTGCCTTGGCCATGTGTGTTTCTCCTTTTTGAAAGTTGAAACACCACTGTACCCGCGCGAGCCCGGATCTCGTGATTCACCACACGTTTCGAGGATGTCGCAGGAACGGTCGCATGGCTGTAACGTGATGTCCAACTCAAGCATCCGAGGTTCAAGCATGTTTCTCGCTTCCCTTTTCCTGATTGCCTCGCAAGTGGCGGTGGCCGCAACGCCGACGCCCGTCGAGCGGCCCGATCCCATGCTGCTTGGCCCAAAGATCGGCCAGCCCCTCCCGCCCTTCGAAGCCCCCGACCAGAACGGCAAGGCGCAGACGTTCGCTACGCTCAAGGGCCCCAACGGCCTGGTGCTCGTCTTCTTCCGTTCTGCCGATTGGTGACCGTTCTGCAAAGTCCAGCTCGTGGAGCTGGAGAGTCAGTTGGCCGGTTTCAAGAAGCGCGGTCTGGGTGTCGCGGCGCTGAGCTACGACTCGGTCGATGTCCTGAAAGACTTCACGAATCGTCGCGGGATCACATATCCGCTGCTTTCTGATCCCGACTCGAAGATCATCCGCGCCTTCGGCATCATCAACGAGATCGACCACGCGCCCGGAACTCCATTCCATGGGATCCCCTTCCCAGGAACGTTCGTTACGGATGGGAAGGGCATGATCGTCACCAAAGACTTCGAGAAAAGCTACCAGGAGCGCCGCACCGCTTCGAGCCTGCTCGCCCAGCTGGGCGACCAATCCGGGGCTTCCGTGAACGTCGTCCAGAACGATCAGTTCACGCTCCGCACGTCGGCGAGCAACGACCAGGGCGCTCCCGGCCACCTACTCACTCTTGCCCTCGACTTCGACATGGGGTCACACATGCACGCCTACGCGCCCGGGGTCACCGGCTACCGGGCCCTCGCCCTGCGCCTCAATGAGAATCCCTTCATCAAGGCGCACGAGGTTGTATTCCCGAAAGCAGTGTCATACACCTTCAAGCCGCTCAAGGAAACGGTGCAGGTCTTCGAGGGCAAATTCCGCGTCCTTCAGGATGTAACCATCGTAGGACCGGCGCGGCCCGCGCCTGGCACCGCTCCCGTGCCTCCTCCGACTCAGACCGAAATCACCGGCGTCCTCGACTATCAGGTCTGCAGCGACACTCTGTGCCACGCTCCTGCCTCGATGCCCGTCTCCTGGACGATCAAACTGAACGCTCTCGATCGCGAGCGCGCTCCCGAAGCGCTGCGAAAGAAATAGGACCGCTTACTCGTCGTGTGACGTGCGTCCGCGATTGACCTTGCGGCGCGCGTCCAGCTTCTTTCCATCCACGCGGCGGGCCTTGGCGGCTCGGCTCGGTTTAGTGGGCCGGCGCGACTTCGGAACGATCAGCGCCTGCTCGACCAGCGCGCGAACCTTGTTCTTCGCGTCCTCAAGATTCCGACCCTGATCGCGGGTCAGCTGACTGGTAAGCAGAAGGCGCGCCTCCGCATCGAGTCTGGGTCCAGCAAGCGCACGCAACCGTGACCGAGCGCCTTCGCTGAGTCCCGTGATCTGCGAGAGATCCACGCGCATCTCGACCTTGGACGCCACTTTGTTGACGTTCTGACCGCCTGGACCCGACGCACGCACGCCCTTCCACTCCATCGCGGAGTCTGGAATGACGAACGTGGGCGATTTCGAGGCAGCGTCCTTCACGTCCACGAACCTACCTCAGAACCGCGCCTGAACGGGGCGTTCCGTTGAGCCGGAGACGTCCGGCCCAGTTCAGCGGACGTAGGATGGCACGGCCTCTTCTGTGAATGGGCTTACCCTCGTGGAAGTTCTGCGAAATTCGCCATGAGTGAAATGAAGCATTGCGGGGAGCTTCCGGCAGGTACACTGATTGCATCGGACATTAGGGTCCCCGCAAGACCTCCA
>JBDSLN010000154.1:0-5382 GCA_039916365.1 Vicinamibacteria bacterium | reverse complement strand
TCGCGGCCGTCATGGCCAATGAAAATGGCGAATCGGAAGTCGCCCCCGCCGAAGAGGCAGACGCCGAAGCGATTCCCGAAGAACTGCAAACCAAGCCCGAAGAGATCCTCGCGATTCTCGAAGCGTTGGTTTTCGTCTCCAAGGAGCCGGTGACCATGAAGGACCTCATGCGGGTCTTTAAGGGCATGGACAAAGCGGTCGTTGAGGCGCAGGTCGAAGGCTTGAAGGCGATGTACTCCGCCGACAATCGCGGCTTGCAGTTCATCGAAGTGGCGGGCGGATACCAGAACACGTCGCGTCCCGAGCACAACGAATGGGTGCGCGAACTCATCGACCCGAAATCGCCCGCGCGTCTTTCCACTCAGGCTCTCGAAACCCTTGCGGTCATCGCCTACAAGCAGCCTGCGACACTTCCCGAAATCATCGAGCTGCGCGGCATCAAGTCTGGCGGTGTCGTGAAGACGCTGCTCGAACGCCGCCTTATCAAGATCGTTGGGCGCAAGGAAGTGGTCGGCCGTCCTTTGCTTTACGGCACCACTAAGGAGTTCCTCCTTCAGTTCGGGTTAAAGGACCTCGAAGATTTGCCGAGGATCGAAGACTTCGCCGAGATTCTGGGCGAGGATGTCGACGTCCTGGGACTGAAGCGCGCGCTCGACACGCCCCTTCCGCTTGAAGTCCCGCTCTTTGATTTGGATCCGCCCGATCCGGCTCAACGTGACCTTTCGTTTGATTCAACCGTCGATGCCGCGGACATCACAGAAGCGGCCGCGCGAGCCGCTGCCGCGGCGAACGAGGCGGCGGAGCCGGAGGCATCAGACACGGAATCCGACGCCACCGCCGACGCTTCTGACTCAGATAAGTCAGACTCGTAGCCGTATGGTCGAGCGTCTACAGAAGATTCTTTCCCGCGCGGGGGTTGCGTCGCGCCGGGCGTCCGAAGAACTCATCCTTCAAGGCAGGGTCAGCGTCAACGGCAAAACGGTCCAGGAACTCGGCGCTAAAGCCGATTCCGCCGTCGATGACATCCGCCTCGACGATCGCCGGGTGAAGCCCACGGCCGAGAATGTGTACCTTCTTCTCAATAAGCCAAAGGGCGTGGTCTCGACCCGCTACGATCCCGAGCAACGCAAGACCGTGATGGATCTCGTGCCGCAGTTTCCCGGGCTCTATCCCGTCGGTCGGCTCGACTACGCGACTGAAGGCCTGATTCTTCTCACCAACGATGGCGCCTTCGCCGAACGCGTGGCGCATCCGCGCTATGAAGTTGAGCGGCGCTATCAAGCGAAGGTCAAGGGCACCCCGACTTCCGAGACTCTCGCCCGCGCCAAGCGCGGTCTGGTTCTCGATGGAGAGCGGCTCTCCGTCGATGGCGCGCGCGTGATCGAGCAGGCAGAAAACTCCTGGGTGGAAGTGCGACTCCATGAGGGCAAGCACCACGAAGTGCGACGTCTGCTTCAGGCGCTCGGCCATCCGGTTGAGAAACTGAAACGCGTTGGCCTTGGGCTCCTCACCACGCATGGTCTTGATGTGGGTGAGTTCCGCAGCCTGACCCCCCGTGAGGTTTCTTCGTTCCTCAAGGGACGCGGCAACATGCGCTCCGACAAGTTCGCCCAGCCGACGCCGGCGCCTTTCCGTCCGCGCACCGGACCTCGGAAGGACGCGGCGACCGAGTTGGAAGGCACGAAGCTTGTGGCCCCTTCACGGCCGGCTCCGTCGCGGCCTTTTGCGGAACGGCCTGGACCCTTCAGCCGCCCCGCGCCCACGCGGACCTCCGAGGACCGTCTCGCGTCCGCCGGTCGTTCAGCGACGGGCCGGTCCGAAGAGAAGCGCACGTCGTTTGGCCGGTCTGCCGGCTCTGACCGCCGCCCGGCTTCCGCCGCGCCGTCGTCGCGCCGTCCCGAGTCCGCTACGCGTCGTCGTCGTCCTCACTGATTTTGGCGAGTGCTGTGGTGGATACGAAGAAGCGCGGCCTCGTGGTCGCGATCGACGGGCCGTCTGGAGCGGGGAAGTCCACGGTGGGGCGCGCCCTCGCCGAGGCTCTTGGCTACACCTACCTCGACACCGGTGCGATGTACCGCGCCATGGCTTTGCGCGCGATTGAGCAGAACATCCCGCTCGATGATGAAGCTGCTCTCGCGAAGGCCGCATCCAACGCAGCGATCTCCTTCGATCCGACCGGCCTCCGTGTGCTTCTCGATGGTCGCGACGTCTCGGACCTGATTCGCACCCGTGAAATCACCCTGGCCGCGTCGGCCGTTGCCAAGATGGGTCCGGTGCGCCGGGAACTGGTCCGGCGTCAGCAGGAACTTGGACGCGAAGGCGGCGTCGTCCTTGATGGCCGCGACATCGGAACCGTGGTCTTCCCCCACGCCGACGTGAAGTTTTATCTCGACGCCGCCGCCGAGAATCGCGCTCAGCGCCGTTTTGACGAACAGCAGGCGAAGGGTCAGGAAGGCTCCTACGAAGCGATTCTTGAAGAGATCCGGGCCCGCGATGATCAAGACATGAACCGTCACGACTCTCCCCTGGTTCAGTCCCTTGATGCGATTCGAGTCGACTCCACGGAACTCTCTCGATCCGAAGTGATTGAACGCCTCCTCGACATCATCCGCGAGAGTGCTGAAAGTCGATGAAAGCCATGACTTTGCCTACTCTCCACAGTCCTGCTCAGGTCAGGTAATCTCCTTCACGCCGTGACTTCCTCCGACAACTCCAAACCCCGTATCGGATTCGCAGGCATAGGCCTGATGGGTCAGCGCATGGCGCCCCACTTCCTGGCCAAGGGTTACGTGCTGACGGTATGGAATCGGACCGAGGAGAAGTGCGCGCCGCTTCGTGCTCAGGGCGCTCACGTCGCGGTTAATCCCAAAAGTCTGGCTATCGCGAGCGACGTCGTCTTCGCATGTGTCAGCGATCCCGCCGCAGTGGAGCGGCTGGTCTTCGCGGACGATGGTCTGATCCATGGCGTGCGTCCCGGCTTCCGCTATATCGAGACCTCGACCATCGATCCAGCGCTTGCTAAGAAGATCGACGCGGCGATGGAGAAGCACGGCGCCGCGATGCTCGAAGCGCCGGTTACTGGATCCAAGAACGGTGCCCAAAACGGCACGCTTCTCATGATGACCGGCGGGGTCCGTGCCCTTCACGACGAACTTCTGCCGCTGCTGCAGGTGATCGCCTCCAGAGCGATCTACTGCGGCGAAATGGGAGCGGGCTCATTCGTCAAGCTCCTCGGCAACACTTACATCTCATTCATGCTCGAAGCCCTCGCGGAGACGTCCGTCCTCGCGAAGAAGGCCGACATCCCGCTCGAGACCGTTCTCGAAGTGGTGATGGCCTCGGGCTTCGCTTCGCCGTATTACAACTTCAAAGGCGGCGCGCTCATCAAGCGCGACTTCGACCAGCATTTTTCGATCGATCTGCTCGTCAAGGACCAGAACCTGATGCTCCAGGAGGCGAAGACGTTGGGCGCCCCCATGCCGGGCCTCGTCGCGATTCGCGATGTGTGCCAAGCGGCAAGAGACCAGGGTCACGGCCAGGACGACATCATCGGCGTCGCAAAAACGCTGGAGCGCGCGGCCGGAATCAAGTAGAGCGTTGGCCTTCTCCCGCAGTTCACCCCGTACCCTGGCGAGGCGGAGCGTTCCCTCCCGGAGTCCGCGGCCTTCGATGCACACTTCGCGCACGTCTGGCGCGGTTGCGATCATTGTGGCGGCCGGCCGAGGCGAACGACTCGGTGGCGAGACGCCAAAGGCGTTCATCGATCTTGCGGGAAAGAGCCTGCTGCGCCGCAGTGCCGAAGCCCTGGCCGCGTCCGAAGACGTTTCGGCCATCGTCGTGGTTGCCCCCGCAGGCTTTGAAGCCATCGCCCGGGAGGAGACCGTCGCGACCGGCAAGCTGCGAGCGGTGGTTCTGGGAGGTGCGACTCGTCAGGATTCCGTCCGTGCCGGTCTGAAACGGACGACGCCCCGCGATCGCGTGGTGCTGGTGCACGACGCCGCGCGGCCGTTTGTAGATGCCGACGTGGTCAGTCGCGTCCTCGATGGCGCCCGCGAACACGGGGCCGCAATTCCCATCGCCCCCGTGGTCGACACGATCAAGCGCGTACGCGCCGGCCGCATTGGCGAGACCGTCGATCGAGAAGCCCTGGGCGCCGCGCAAACTCCGCAGGGCTTCAATCGAGCGGCACTCCTCGGCGTCTACGCGCGAGCCGTCCGGGCCGGCGTGGCCTTGACCGATGAAGCGATGGCTTTCGAACGCGAGTCGCTGCCGGTCGCCGCCGTCGCGGGCTCCGCCCAAAATTTCAAGATCACGACGCCCGAGGATCTCGACCGCGCGCGCCGCTTACTTGCTCCGGTTCAAGGTTCGCTTCGGATCGGTCACGGCTTCGACGCGCATCGTCTGGTCACGAAGAAGCGGTTGATGCTCGGCGGCGTCCGCGTGCCTTCGGATGTTGGCCTCGAAGGTCACTCCGACGGCGATGTCCTTCTTCACGCCACCTGCGACGCGCTCCTCGGTGCGGGTGCTCTCGGCGAAATCGGGTCGCTCTTTCCGAGCAGCAATCCCAAGCTGCGCAACGCCCCCTCTTCCATTTTTGTGAGCGAGGTTCTTTCCCGCCTTTCTCTCGCCCGCCTTTCCATTGTCAACGTGGATGCAACGCTCATTGCCGAGCGGCCGCGTCTCTCCGGACATCTCCCCGCGATCCGAAAAAGTGTCGCGGGCCTGCTCAAACTCGAGCAGGAACAGGTGTCCATCAAAGTCAAAAGCACCGACGCGCTCGGAGCCATTGGTCGCGGCGAGGGAATCGCCGCCCAGGTGGTGGCTCTGGTGGCGCGTTCATGATCGGCGTTCAAGCGCCGGCCGCATAAATAAGGAATTTTTTCGAATGCCCATAGTGTGTGGAATTCATCCTGTTCTCGAGGCGCTCGCCGCGGGCTCTCGCACCATCGAACGCGTCGTGGTTACCAAGGGTGTGCGCAACAAGCGCATTCTGGAAGTGATCCGCAAGGCCAGTGAGCGCGGCGTGCCCCTGCGCTTCGAGCCGCGCGAGGCGCTTGATCGTGCCGCCGACGGCGAACGTCATCAGGGCGTTCTCGCCATCGTCGCCGAGAAGGGTCTTCTAACTCTCGAAGAGCTGCAAAAGAGCGCGCGGACCCCCGCCCTGTTCATGCTGCTCGACGGCGTTGAAGACCCGCGGAATCTTGGTGCCATCATCCGCAGCGTGGACGCGGCGGGGGCTGACGGCGTGATCCTTCCGGATCGCCATACGGCGTCTCTATCCGATGCCGCCTCGCGGACCGCGGCGGGTGCCCTCGAAAGCGTCAAGATCGCTCGCATCGGCAACGTGGTTCAGGCGATCGAATCGCTCAAGGCCAAGGGCTT
>JBDSLN010000153.1:0-8096 GCA_039916365.1 Vicinamibacteria bacterium | reverse complement strand
CCAGCTTTGAGAGAGCGCTCTGGATCCTCCCTACGCGATCCACGAATCCCGACTTGTTCGCCTTAATGGCAAGTTCAGAAGCAGCTACGTGTTTAGCGACCTTCGGCTGGAGGAGAAGAAACTTCAGAAGCTCCTCGAATTCCGATTCTTGTGGCTCCTTCTCGAAAGCCTCGACGTCCAGCAAGCTTTTGAGCCTTGAGCTGGTTTCTTCTGCGGTCTCAGACATCAATGACGGTTTCTTCATTCGATCCCCTGTGAAAGCGGACGCTAGCAGCGGGCAAGCGAAGGAATCGAGGAGGCGCAAGGCGGGCGGTTTTGGTGCCTAGCGGGGTTCACTGCGCTCCCTATGTGCTCCCTAGCCGCACTCCATCACAAGAGCAAGATTGATGAAACCCCTGTAAATACTGGAGCCGACGGCGAGATTTGAACTCGCGACCTGCTGATTACGAATCAGCTGCTCTACCGCTGAGCTACATCGGCCCGGGACGCGCTCAAGCGGATGCGGCGTGCTTGCGGGGGACAGGGAATTTACCATGCCGACTGTCGCCAGCCCCGGCCTCAAATCGTACCTTCGCACGTTAGGGCTCGTGATCTGACGCGCACCAGTCGATGACGTGAAAGTTGGGTGGAATGGGAAGAGGCGGTGGGCTAAGTCACCAGAACTTCCACCAGGCCAAGAAAGCGCTTGACTTGAGCCGAGCGCGAACCGACGCAACGACGCATCGCCGGGTCGAGCGCGGTCGCAGGACCAGCAGGCCTTTACACCTCGCGGGACTAGGCTAGGAGTCTGCGCGGCAGAGGGAAATCAGACTCCTGTCCACAGGGCGGGACTCCGTCGGCCAGGCGGGAAGGGGCTAGGCGGCAGTCATTAGAAGAAGTGAGGACGACAAACATGGAAGCAGAAGTTATCTCGTGCCCTGCCTGCGGTGGGGAAAACCGGGTCAGCCGGGAGAAGGTTCTTGAAGGAGCCATCCCGGTGTGCGGCCATTGCAAGAAGGACCTTGCGGTGGACGCGAAGCCGGTGAAGGTCAGCGACGACAGCTTCGCTGCCGATGTGCTCGCCCATCCGCGTCCCGTGATCGTCGACCTTTGGGCCGAGTGGTGCGGCCCGTGCCGCATGATCGCTCCCGCCCTTGAAGAGATCGCGGGCGGGATGATGGGAAAGGTGCGGATCGCGAAGCTGAACGTAGATGACAATCCACGCACTCAGGGGATGTTGCGCGTGTCGGGCATCCCGACGCTCGTCGCGTTCAAGGATGGCAAGGAAGTCGATCGCATGGTCGGGGCTCTGCCTCCTCCGCAACTCCGCGCTTGGATCGAGAAATTCGCCTAACGCCCGTAGCCGCTGATGGAACGAAACCAGAAAGGCGTGGTCGTCGGGCTCAGCGGAGCCCTGGCGTGCGCGCTTTTGGGGATCGCGTTTCTGCTGGGCCGGGTGACGGCCCATCCCGTCGCTCTACCGGCGACTCAAGTCGCGCCCCCGATGGCGCAAGTGTTGCCCGCAGCGCGCGTTGTCGGATCCACGGGTGCCTCTGCACCTCCGCCCTTCAGTCAGAGCGCGATGGCTCCCTCCTCTGCCGAGACGGTCGCCACTCCGTTGCATCCCGAGGCGTCAGCGGCGCTGTTCCCTGGAACGATCACGCCGCCGCCGATCAGCGCGCCTCTTGCGCCCTTTGGAGGATCGGGCGAACGACAGGAAATCGCCGCGTACTTTTCGGTGCTCGATCGCATTGAAGAAGTCGGAGCGGGCGATCCTCAGTCATTCGCGACATCCCTGATGCAGTCGGTCTCTTCGGGAGATTTCTCCGGCTTTGACAATCTCGTGAACAAGGCGCGCGCGCAGCGCGAACGAGTCGGCTTGTTGAAGCCACCGAGGGCTTGCACCGAGCATCACCGCATCGCGATGGGGTTGTCGAATGATTCCGTAGCCATGCTGGAGAAGCTGAGGGCGGCCCTTGCCAAGGGCGACACCACCGCCTTGCTCAGTATGAGCACGGAAGGCCAGACGCTCGAAACCAAAGCCAAGCAGCTCAAGACGATGGGAGAAGCGATCAAGCGACAGGCGGGCCTGCCGGCGTCGTAGTTACGCGTTCGCGGCTTCGCGCTCCAACAGCGCCTTCTTACGTGGAACGCCCCAGCGGTAGCCGGACAATCCTCCATCGGTACGAACCACACGGTGGCACGGAATGGCGAGCGCCAGGCGATTTGAGGCACAGGCTTGAGCGACGGCGCGGACACTTCTCGGTGCGCCCACCATGCGAGCAACGTCTGAGTAGCTCGCCGTCGAACCGATCGGAATGTCCTGGAGCGCTTTCCAGACGCGGCGCTGGAAGGCGGTTCCTTGAATGTCGAGAGGCAGGTCGAGACCGACGCGCGGCGCTTCGACAAAGCCCACAACCTTGGCGACCCACTTCTCGAATGTCCGGTCTCCGCCCACGAGCGTCGCGCGCGGAAAGCGGTCCTGCAGGTCTCGCGTCAGCGCGTCGGCGCTTTCGCCGAACAGGATGGCGCACACGCCCTTTTCGCTGGAGGCAACAAGCACGGGGCCGAGCGACGACTCACCCACCGCGAAACGAATCGTGGCATCAGGCGCGCCCCTCTTGAAGGAGGTGGGCGTCATGCCGAGCATCTGATCTGTGGTGGCATAGAAACGGCCGTTGGAGTTGAAGCCCGCTTCATAGATGGCGTCGGTCACGCTGTTCGTCTTGCGGAGCGTGTGGCGCACGCGATCCGCGCGATGCGCCAGCGCATAGGCCTTGGGAGTCAGACCCGTGACTTCGCGGAACACGCGCTGAAAATGGAACCGGCTCATCCCCACCGACGTGGCGATCAAAGTGAAGTCGGGCGCGTCTTCGGCTTGTTCGATCATGCGGCATGCCCTTGAGATCGCGTCGGCTCGGCGCACGGCAAGCGGCGGCTCGGTCGGACGACACCGCTTGCACGACCTGAACCCAGCCGCTTCCGCCTCTTGAGTGGTGACGTGAAACGCGACGTTTTCGCGGCGCGCGGGACGGGCGGCACACGACGGCCGGCAATACACCCCGGTCGTCTTTACCGAGTAAAAGAACGCTCCATCCGCATTGGGATTGCGGTGAGTCACGGCATTCCATCGTTCGGCATCGGAGCGGAAGCGGCGTTCGGGCGAACGAGTCGCGGTGCGGGTCGTTGAATCAGTCATTGCGAGTTCCATGAGCGGACTGTAGAAGCGAGGCAGGGTGCTCCACACTCCGTTTGTTGCTCCCGAAACGAGAAGACCACCCCATCATCGAGCACGTCTCAGCGTGAGATTGATTCGATGCGGCCCCATGAATGGATGGTCGCCGTCACCAAGCGGCGCGATGCCGTGAAAGTTCAAGCGGGACGGGCCGCCCCACACCGCGACATCGCCATGAACGAGTCGAACCCGCCGTGGCCGATCGACGCGAGCGGGCCCACCAAAGAGAAACACCGCGGGCAGGCCAAGGGAGACCGACACGATGGGTTCGTTGAAGTCCTGCTCGTTCTTGTCCTGATGGAGAGTCAGGCGCGAGCCCGGCTCGTAGCGATTGATCAGGCACGCGTCGGGAGTGAAGTTGGGGTAGCCCGCGTCTGCGGCGGCGCGGCGCGCGAGGTCGAGGAAGGGATCAGGTAACGCGGGCCACGGCTTCCCGCTGTCCGGATCGATCGGCTCATATCGGTAGCCTCGACGATCGGAGATCCAGCCATAGGGACCGCAGTTGGTCATCGCCACGGACATGCGCTGGCCGCCCGGAGTGACGAGATGCCGAAACGGCGCGGCCTCCACAATGGCCATGAGTGCGCGCTGGAGTTGTTCATCGCGGCCCGCCGCAAATCCGCGGAGGAGCACGGCTCCGTCACCCAGCGACTGGGATGGCGTTGGGATCGGCTACTCCTTCGGCTCGGGCGCGCCTGAGAGACCCTTCTGGAAATAAGTGTCGGTGCCATCGAGCCAGTCCTTTCGGATAGGACTGAAGACGTCCATCTCCCGCGTCTCCTCCACCGCGGTCGCTTCATGCTCGACCCACGAAGGGATGACCAGGATTTCACCGGCGCCCACCATGATCTCGCGCCCCTCGATCACGAAACGAAGAAGGCCCTCAAAGACGTAGGTGAGTTGCTCACTCTCATGCGAATGTTTTGGGACATAGCTTCCTTTCTTCAGGTAGATGATGCCGGCCATGGCGTGCTCACCGGTGACGATCTGACGCGAGATCGTAGGCGTCACGGCTTCCATCGGAACGTCAGACCACTTGAACTTGGCGACTTTGCTGGACATGGACGCATCGTACTTGAGGGCGGTCGACGGCAAAGATCTTTCCGTAGAGAATGACGAATGACCGTTTTCAATGCTGGCGCCGTGGTGGCGCCTATCCTGAGGTCCGGCGATGATCGATTACGCCTTCGTTCGAAGGAAGTAGACCGGGTCAACGACGCCCTCATGGCTCAAGGCTCGGCCCTTATCGCGACGCTGCGCGACTTCCGCGAACGCAGCGGTTTCGGCCGCGCGATCTCCGCCCCTCAGATCGGATGGTTGGAGCGCGTCGTCGCGATGAACCTCGGCGACAAACCGTTCCTTCTGATCAATCCAGAGATCACGTGGCGAAGCGAAGACACGTTCCTCGTATGGGACGACTGTCTGAGCGTGCCCGAGGTGATCGTGCGGGTTCGTCGTAATACGTCGGTCTCTCTCACTTTCCGCGATCACGAGTTTCAACTCCGTCGTTGGACCCGTCTGCCACGGGACCTCTCCGAACTGGTTCAGCACGAACTTGATCATCTCAACGGCGTGCTCATGACGGATCTTGCGGAGGGCGATGATGGTGTGCAACCGCTCACCCGCTGGAAGGAACTCGTCGGCCCGGCTCGATCGGATACGAAGGTTTCGCTGGGCGACATCGAACGCGTCATCTGAAAGCCCGGTTCGGTGGACGTTGACGCCCGAGGTCGCCCGCGGCTCGTCACGAACTGCCGGTAAAAGGACAAACGAAAAGGCGGGCCGACCCGTTGACAAGCTCGGGGTCCGCCCGCCACATCACGACGTCAGTGAGGGCGCCGCCTTGCTTACTGACCGCCACCGCCCCCGGCCGGAGGCGTCGCCTTGCCCGCATCGAGGTCGTTCCAGTTCATGAGCGCGTTGAAGCCGAGGGAGTACGTTCCCTGCGTCTGCCAGCGCCAGAACGGACGGATCGCGAACATGACCACGTGGCCCTTGCCCATCGGAACGTCGAGCGCGGCGGCCTTGTTGACCAGTGCCTGACCGCCGGCGAGCGTGCCGGAGAGCAGCATGTCTTCGGGCTTCGTTCCGAAGGTGAGAACAACGCGGGGACGCGCACCGGCATCGAGGTTGACACCGAACGCTCGCGCCATCTGACGGAAAGCGCCGAGTTCGTCAACCGCCGGGCCGCCGTCGGCCTTGGACGCGTCTTCGGGATCGAGCGGATTGATCTTAAGAGGCACCGCCATGGGCGTCACGTTTTGACCGAGTCCCGCGTTGGCGTTCGCGCCACCGAAAAAGCCAGCGAACTCTGCCGGGATGCCGCCGCCGCCCGCGCTCAAGACGGGATCCTGGTTGAAGTAGACGGGCAGATCACTCCCGTCGTACCCGTAAGCGAGCGGACTCTTGCGATCGGCCCATTTGCTGCGCAGCACCGAGCCGCGAACGAACAGCTGGGCCGGGGTTTCGACGATCACGCCCGACATCATCCCGTAGGCCGGAAAAATGGTGGTCGTGGAACCTTCGGTGATGAGGGTTCCGCCGTCGTTGACGAACTTCGCGAGTTCGGTGAGGCCTTCGATACCCATGCCGCCGCGGATGTCATCGGACGAATCGAGCGTGCCGAGGTTCGGGGTCAGATCGGACTTTTTGTAAGGAATTGCCTCGCCCGTCTTCGGGATGCCGTTGACCTGGCTCGCGGCATTTCCGCCTACGTGCGGGTAGACGATGACGTCGTACTTCGCGCGCAGGCCGCCTTCGCGCAGCTTCTGGTCGGCGAAATACGTGTAGGGGATGCCGTAGGTGTCGAACGCGGCACGGATCCAGCCTTCGTCCTGGGTGCGCTGCCACGAGTGGATGTAGCCGATGCGGGGAAGGTCGAGGTCGTGCGACTTGACCGAGGGAGCCGCGTCAACCGCCCACGCGGAAAGTCCAAGGTTCTTGAGCTGCGGTTCGAGCTTCGCCTTGTCGGCGTTCGCGATGATGATGGCGCCGGCGCGGAACTTGTGGCCGCCCATTTCGAAGTCGTCTTCGGCCGCCGCCATCTTCACGTCGGCGTTCTTGAATCGGAAGGTCACCAGGTTGTTGTCTGAGGTCGCTTCAACCACCAGCGTGCTGCCCGTACCTTCGACGCCACCCCTGGCTTTCACTTCTCCGGTGACGCGCGTCATCTTCTGATCGAAGATGGTCTTGTCGTTGACGGTGTGCAGCTTGATGTTGCGCATGTACTGGAACGTCCAGCCCGTATCGTCGTACGGACGCGGATTCTGAGGCGGATAGTTCTGAATGGAGAAGTACATGTCGGCCAGGGTGCGATACGGCTGGTCGCCACGAACGATGTAGTCGCCGGCGACCACGTTCACGTTGCCCGCCTTGAAGGCCGCGTCAGCGGTATGGACCTCAAGGCCCTGACGCAGCATCTCGTTGACTGCGTCGGCGGTGTCCGACTTGCGACGCTGGCTCGCGGGGATCACCCACGCATTGATGGGGCCGTTCTTACCTTTCTCGATGGCGCGCTTGTTCTTGAGCCAGTAGTTTTCGAGGTACTGCTGACGATCCTTGCCAAAGCGATTAAGCGAGAAAAGAATCGCGGATTCCTGAATGTTCGTGTTGTTGCGGGGTCCCCATTTGATCGAAGGAAGGGGCGGGTTCGGGCGGAACCACTCGCGGCTCGTGGCGGTCGCGGGCAGACGGAGGTTCTCGACCACGTCCGGACCGTAGCTCTGCACTTCATAGAAGCGTCCGATCGCGTTGTGCGAGTGCGCGATGAAGAACATGTAGTTCGGCACCCAGCCGTCGTAGAAGCCATAAGTGAAGACGCCGGGAACGCCGCGCTTCGTCATCTCGGAGACTTCTACGTTCGCGAGTTGGAACCATTCGTTGATGGTGATGGCGTCGAGCGACTCGTTGTACGGACCCGTTCCGGTGGACGCATACAGATACGACTGCGCTTCATGCAGGTCGTGCATGACCGTCGGATGCCATTCGAGCTGGCTCTTCGTCACCGCGCGTGTGAGGTTCAGGAACTGGCCCATGCCGTCACGGTTGTTGTCGTGCGCCACGTACTTGCCCCAGTACATCAGAGGCGGACGGGGCTTGCCAGTTTTCTTGCCGTAGTAGTAGGTATCAACCTGCTTGTCGCGGCCGTCGGCTTCGATGACGGGCGTGATGAAGGTGATCGTGTTCGCACGGATCTCCTGGATGAACGGAGTCTCTTCAACGATCAGGCGATACGCGAGTTCCATCAGCATCTGCGGGCCGCCGGTCTCGGGCGAGTGCATGCCGGAGGTGATCCAGTAGATCGGCTTGCCGGTCTTGATGATCTGCTGAGCCTGCGCTTCGGTGGTCTTGCGCGGATCGGTCAGAGCGGCGAGGTTCGCCTTGTGGGTGTCGAGCGCTTTGATTGTCGCTTCGTCGGCGATCGCGAGCATCACGATGTCGCGGCCTTCTTCCGACTTGCCGATGGTCCAGTATTTCGCGCGACCCGGTGCCGCCTTCGCAAGCGCCTGGTAGTAGGCGTACATGTCCTTCGTGTACTCGATCTCTCCGACCTGGCCGATGATGTGGCCAAAGTGCTTCTGAGGCGACGGAACGGTGGACGAAGCGGGAAGGTGATCCACGAGTTCGGTCGTGATGCGCGGATCCTGAAGGTTCGATTTGATGAGTTTAGTATATTCCTCATCGTTCTTTTGCGCGGCCTTCTGCGCGAAGACCGGCTGCGCTATGCAAACGGCGAGAGCCAGGGACGTAAAGCTCGCGCGGATCGAAAGTCGGTTGATCAAATGGGGCTCCTGTTGGGAAGAGAGAACGACTCGGTCGAAAGCTGTTTTTGGGTCGGCGGCGGGCGTTATCGCTCGCCTAGCAGATTGAAGGCCGCGCGGTC
>JBDSLN010000152.1:0-2768 GCA_039916365.1 Vicinamibacteria bacterium | reverse complement strand
TTCCTCTGAGTCGACGGAACGACATACGCAAAGCACTCACCGCTTCCTCAGCGGGAATCTCCAGGCTCGCGGCGAGATCTGCAAATCGATCGGCGCCCGCTGCGAGCGCGGCCCGAACGTCCCGGGGATCTGCGGTGCTTTTCTCGGAGACCAACGTGCCGAGGCCCGGTCGCGCTTCGAAGATGCCCGCCTCGACAAGGCTCTTGTACGCCCTGACGATGGTGGAGGGGTTGACTTGCAGCGTCTGCGCCATCTCGCGCACGGACGGAACGCTGCCCCCCCGGGTCAGTTGGCCGGAGGCCACGAGGCGACGCAGTCCGTCCTCAAGCTGTTTCCACAAGGGAACAGCGTCAGTCGCGTCGAGGCGGAGGCCATGGCTCATGATCGGGATACTGTATCGCTCAAACGACACGGACTGTATCGAAGAAGCGATACAGTGTCAAGCGTCTCGTTGAGCTAGCCCGCGATCGCAATGGCCGCCCTCTTCGACCCTTCGTCGACGACGCACACGGGCTCCCGTTAAGGGACCGCCCTTTCGCGGGTCGCGTCATCCGGGCGAATCGACGTTCTCAATGGTGCCGTATTTATGGAACGCGTGACAAGAGCGCCGAGGGCGACGCGTCCCGCTCGATACGCGCTGAAGATGGGACGTGAGTCCGGCTCTGCGGCATGCGACAGTGAAGCCTGGGCGCCGAACCGTCACTCGTAACGGAGGGCGACCATGGGGTCGACGCGCATCGCGCGCCTTGCCGGGATGTAACAGGCGAGGCCCGACACGCCCGTGAGGAGAATCGCAACGGCGGCGAATGTAACGGGATCGTAAGCCCCCACTCCATAGATCAACCTCGCGAGCAGCCGGGTCAGGGCGATTGCGGCGGCGAGCCCGAGAACCACGCCGATGATCGTGATCTTCATTCCTTCACCGAGCACCATGCGCAGAATGTCGCGGCTGGACGCGCCGAGCGCCACTCGGATTCCGATTTCCTGCGTGCGCTGGCCGGTGAGATAGGAAATCACGCCGTAGATGCCGATCGCCGAAAGCAGAAGGGCCAGCATCGAGAAGATGCTAAGCAGGATCATGGCAAGCCGCTGAGTCGCGATCGATCCGGCGACGATCTCTTCGAGCGGCCGTGTTCCATAGACGACCGAGCTCGGGTCCGCCTTCAGGGCGGCTGTGCGAATCGCACCAGTCACCAAGAGCGGTGCGGCGGTGGTGCGCGCTACATATCCGGAGCCGCTCGAAAGCAAGCCCCAGAAGCGATCCGGGACCTGCCAGACGGAGAGATAGATCTGCGACTGCAGCGTTTCATGACTCTTGTCACCAAGACCCCAGTGCTCAACGTGGCCGACGACACCGACGATCTCCGGCTTCATGTCCAGCAGGCCGATGTTGATGCGCTTGCCGACGGGATCGACATTGGGAAAGTGCTTCTTCGCCAGGGTAGCGTCGATCACGGCCACGACCGACGAACGCTCGTTGTCGCCATCGTTGAAAAAGCGTCCGCGCTGAAGGGGAATGCGCATCGACTGCTGGTAGGGAGGTGTCACAAGGTAGAAAAGCGCGAAGGTCATCGCATTCTGGTTCGTGGGCGGCGTCTCGCCATCTCGCCAGAACGGGACCTCCGAATCGCCGGTCATGGGAAGCGAGCCCCCGATCATGGCCACGGATTCAACGCCTGGTACTGCCGCGAACTGGCGCTCCGCTTCGCGATACTTGGCGCGCAACTGGTCGGGCGTCGCTTTTGAATCGGAGGTCACCGATGTGGCGAAGGCCAGCGCGTTCTTTGGGTCGAAACCCGGATCGACGCTCCACAGCGCGGTAAGGCTGCGAATCATCAATCCAGCGCCCACCAGGAGGACGAGCGCCATCGCCACTTCCAAGACGACGAACACACTTTGCGTACGGTGGTGCGCGTTACTCGTGCCGCGTCCGCCTTCTCTAAGGGTTTCGCTCAATCGCGGCCGAAGCAGCCGCATCGCGGGGGTGAGACCGAAGACGATGCCCGTGAGGATGGAAATGACCGCGGTGAAGAGAAGCACACGCGAGTCGATCTCTATTTCATCGGTGCGCGGGAGTGCCTCCGCCAATCCCTTGAGGATTCCGATCACGGCAAGCTTCGCGAAGACCAGACCGAGTGCGCCGCCCGCGATCCCCAGCATGACGCTTTCCGTGAGCAGTTGTCGGATGACCTGCGCAACGCTTGCTCCGAGGGACAGGCGGATCGCGAATTCACGCGTTCGCCCGGTGGAACGCGCGAGCAGCAGGTTGCCGACATTGGCGCAGGCGATCAGAAGCACGAAGGCGACGGCACCGAGCAGTACGAGCAAGGTCCCGCGCGATTCGCCGACCACATCCGCTTTCAAAGGAACCAGGGTGATGCCCGTGCCCTTGTTGGCGTCGGGGTAGGCGGCCGCGAGGTCTCTCGCGATCGCGTCCATGTCGGCCTGGGCCTGCGCCGCCGTGACGCCTTGCTTCAAACGTCCGACCGCATTGGTTCCCATCCCGATGTGTCGATCGCGGAAGCTCGGATCGGCCCATTGGCCGATGGGAACGTAGATATCGGAAGGACTGATGCCGGTAACTAGAGCGGGTGCCACGCCCACGATGGTGTGCGACTTGCCATTGAGAATGACGCTTTTCCCGAGCACGTCCGAAGACGAGGCGAACTTGCGCTTCCATAAACCATCGCCCAGCATGGCGACGGGCTCGGCGCCCACTTGGTCCTCATCCCTTCGGAAACTTCGGCCGATCAGCGGGTTGATTCCAT
>JBDSLN010000151.1:0-3076 GCA_039916365.1 Vicinamibacteria bacterium | reverse complement strand
GGTGAAAGTCCGTCTGACCGAGGTTCCGCTGAGGTCGTCGAGAGTCGCTTTAACGACGAAGATTCCCGGCGTCGGATACAGATGGGACAGCCTGCACAAGCCGCAGTTGACCGCCTCCACTGCGGATCCATCGCCCCATTCGACTATCAGTCGCGGATTCCGCGGAATCACCGTGGGAACGAGGTTGGAATTCGGATCCCACTCCGCCCACAGTTCAATGGTCTCGCCTGGCTTGGTGCCGTAGGTTGCGTTCGGCATCGCATATTGGCGGAGCAAGGAGACACCCGCCGGAGACTGCCGGTCCATGCGGAGGCGGATGATCTCCAGCGCGCCGCTTCCCGTTTTCACATCGCCCGCCGCCGAAGCGCCAACAAGCCCGTCGTCGCCTCCCGTCGCGGTAGCAGAGCTCGGCGAGGTGCCGAGGGGCGCAGTCGGTCCGCTGGTACAACCTGCGATGACTAACGCGCCGATTAGAAAACGATTATTAAGCTTCATGCTGACTCCAGGGGGGTTCCCCAAAAAAACACGGTTCTATTTTCGCAACCCTGCGATTGTTTCCGCATGGGATGGTGGTCCCTTTCCGGAGCTCGGACCGTGCGCCATTAACAAAGCGTAAAGGATAACTGAACTCCTTAGCGTGTGACAGCGGGGGCTTTCAGAAAAACGCCCCCCTCGATGCGCGAACAGGACGCACCGTTCTCCGACGAAAGGAAGCGATCGGGGTGGACTTCGACCTCAGCAAGGTCCGCGAGATCACGCTGAGGTACGAGGGCAAGCGCCCCACCGCCACCTTCAAATAGCCGAAAGCCGGACGCGTCGCTGACCGGGACGGACAACCGCTCAGGGGCGCGACTGAGACAGGATGCCGTTCAGGGACCGTTCAAGCGCGACCCAGCAGCGCGCTAGCGGAAACGGGCCTCTTCTACTGTGTCGTTGGAACTTGAACCAGTTCCCCACGACACGCCGCCACATAGCGTCGAATCGTTTCGCTGAGACCTAGATACAGCGCGTCCGCGAGCAAGGCGTGGCCGATGGACGCTTCGTTGATCTCCGGTACGTCGCGGCCGAGGGGCGGCAAGTTGCGCAGATCGAGGTCATGGCCGGCGTTCACGCCCATGCCGCACGCCACGGCAGCGCGGGCGGTGGCCCGGACGCGTTCGAACTCAGCGTCACCCTTCGCCGTGCCGAACGCCGCGGCGTATGGCCCCGTATAGATCTCGACCCGCGTGGCACCAGTCGTCGCGGCTTCCGGGATGAGCTGGGCGTTCGCATCCACGAAGACGGCCGAGCGAATCCCATGATCATGCAACCGCGCGATGATCGGCGCGATCTGGGCAGCGTCGCGGGGCAGGGTGAAGCCGTGATCGCTGGTGATCTCGCCCGGCGTCACCGGAACCAGGGTGCATTGATCGACGTGGACTTCGCATGCCAGGTCGATGAGCTCCTTGCGCAGATCGCCTTCCAGATTGAACTCCACGCCCCGCTCCAGACACAGCGCCCGCAGATCACGCACGTCCGCCTTGCGCGTATGTCGTTCGTCTTCCCGCCAATGGAGAGTGATGCCCCTGGCGCCGGCGTCAAGACATGCGTTGGCAGCGACGCGGGGAGACGGATTGCCGCCACCTCGCGAGTTGCGAAGCAGCGCCACCTTGTTGAGATTCACGGACAGTGCGATGGCCATCGACGCTGATTATGCGCCGAGAGAGCAACCAGTGCGATCCTGCGGTCGCGCCCGTCATCGATAACGCGAAGACGACGCGAGCCCTATACTCCCAACCGTTCGAGGCCCTCCTGTGACCCACGAGATCGACGCGCTCAAAGCGGAACTCGCCGACCTGAAGCGGAATCTTATGGATTTGCGCTTCGAGTTTCCGGACGCGCTCGTCGAAGGCGAGATCTCGAGCGAGCGCGTGGTCTTCATGAACCGCCTCGCCTGCCTGGTGTTCGGATACCAACCTGAGGATGTCGCCTCACTGACGGCAAAGGACATTTTCGCCGACTTCGAATACGAGCGAGCGAAAAGGGAAACGCGGGAAACCCTGGAACAGGGCTACGCCCTGGGCGAGGGCCGGCGCTACCTCCGCACCGGGCGTCAGGACCTGCGTGAGTTCTTCATGCGCCGAAAGGACGGCTCGCAGTTCCCGGCCGAAATCCAGTGCACCATGATCCTCGATGCGAACGATCAGGCGCGCGGGATGAGAACGATCATTCGCGACATCACCGTGCGCAAACAGCTCGAAGCGAAGCTGGAAGAAATGAGCTACCGCGATCCGCTCACGGGTTGCTTCAACCGGCGCTACCTCGAAAAGCGTCGCGCGGATCTGGAGCGGGAAGGCGTCCATTGGGCCTGTCTGGTCTTCGACCTGACCGGCTTCAAGGCGATCAACGACACGTACGGGCATGAGGAAGGCGATCGCGTGCTCCAGGCCTTCGCCTACTTCCTCGTTCGCCTGCATCGCAGCGAAGACATCCTGGTCCGACTCGGCGGAGACGAGTTCGCTCTCTTTGTGAAGACTCCCGCGCACAGTGAAGGCCCGCAAATCGCGGACCGCGTCGTCGACGCGGCACAGCGCGACAGCCCGGCCGCATTCAATTTCGGAGTCGCTCTGCGCCTTCCCGGCGAGGACGTTCCCGCGGTCCTCGCCCGCGCCGATCAGGTGATGTACGCGGCCAAGGGGCGCAGTCTACGTTCGTCGCGACACTGAGACCGGCCCGGCGCTTGGCGGTGTAGCCTCCCCGTAAGTGACTCGACGCATCTTCGTCGGCGATATCCAGGGCTGTCGCGAAGAACTCGACCGGCTGCTCGCGCTGCTTAACTTCGATTCCTCTCGCGACGCGCTCGAGCCAGTAGGAGATGTGGTCAACCGCGGCCCGGATTCGCTAGGAACGCTGCGCCTTCTGAAGTCGGTGAACGCCGGCGGCGTTCTGGGCAATCATGATCTGCATCTGCTGGCGGCGCGGCACGGCACGCGCATCCTCAAGTCCACCGACACGCTGCGTGATGTGCTCGATGCGCCCGACTGCGAAGAACTCCTGACGTGGTTGCGGGCTCGGCCGTTCATCAAACGCTGGGAAG
>JBDSLN010000150.1:0-20840 GCA_039916365.1 Vicinamibacteria bacterium | reverse complement strand
AGAGGGCGCGGGTGCCGCGTGGCCCGGGCTCGCCATCAGCAGGCTGAGGACTGGAACAAAGTGGAACACGGGAATTTCCCCTCCGTTAGGTGGAAAAGACGACAGAGTTGTCGTCGTGGCTTTGGTGTGCGCGAAGCTTAAACCGACTTCCGGGAGACGCTTCGGCGGTCGATGGCTTTGGCCAGGGCGAAGTCCTTCTCGGTAATGCCCTTCGCGTCGTGGGTGGAAAGTGCCAGCTTCACCAGGCTGAACCGGATGTCGATGTCCGGATGATGATCGGCAGCCTCCGCCATGTCGGCCACCTTGTTCACGAACTGGATGGCCTTCTTGAAGGTCTCGAAGCGGAACTGGCAGCGAAGAGCTTCGCGCGACAGCGTCCAACCTTCCAGTTCGCTGAGTCGCTTCACAACTTCCGTCGTCTTCAACGCCTTAAGTTTGGCCATGTTCTTCGTTTCCGTTCTTGTTGATGCGGGTTACGCCGCGGGTCCGCCGCGGGGCTTGGCGGGACGCCGACGTCCGCGGCGACGGACCGGACGGCGAACTGCGTCAGAGGGAAGATCACCCTTGGGCGCACCGGGTATCCGGGGCGGGTGCTTCGGCTCGAACTCTTCCGGAGGTGCCGCGCCGGCGGTTGCTTCCACGTCGCGCCAGTGCTGCACAATCGCAGGATCGAGGCCGTGAATCTCGGCGAGCAGCAACGCTTCGTGGAAGTAGGGCTTGCGGGCGAGATTGCGTTCGGTGTTGGGAGGCAGGTCGACGCGGTGAAGCTTCGAGCCGACCGCGGCGAGCAAGCCGAGTCGTTCAATGTCGCGGCGCGCGAAGGGGAGACTGATCGACGATTCGACCGTGGTGTTGGGGGAAACGCGACCCAGATCGGCCCCTTCGTCGAGCTCGACCATTTCGGCGACCACGTCAGTGTCATCGATCTCGCCCTCTTCCACTTCGATCGTGGGAGGATCCTGCTCCGGATCCTCCTGAAAGTCGCGCGGACCGTCAACGTCAACAAAGGGGCGGCGGCGGTTGGTGGCGCGCAAACCACTCGAGAGCGGAATGCCAAGCGGGGGCAGAAGATGAGCGATCAAAATCGCGTTTGAGAGGTCGTCCTTGCCGGTTCGGTTGCGATAGGTGTCCAGGATATCGAGGCAGTCCAGCAGGCCGGTTTCGCCCCGACTCAAGGACTTGTGCGCCTCGGGGAAGATGTAGGCCAGAAGCCCCATCACGTGAAGCTGCTCGAACGTCTCGCGCGACGAACCCTGGCGGAGAACCTTATAGATCTCGTCGAGGATGCGAATGTGCGAACTCTTCACGATCTCGCCACGACGCGCCCGAATGGCTTCCTGCGATTCGCGGGCGATGCGAAACCCAAGACGACAGGCGATGGCGACGGCGCGCATCATGCGCACGGGATCTTCGCGGAAGCGTTCATCTGGATCGCCGATCACGCTGACCGCTTTAGCTTCCAGATCTTCGATGCCGCCGGTGAAGTCGATGATCGAAAAATCCGCGATGTCGTAGAACAACGCGTTGATGGTGAAGTCCCGACGAAAAGCGTCCTCTTCAGGCGTTCCGAAGGTGTTGTCACGACGAACGATGGTGTCGCCCTCTTCGGGCTCGGCCTTGCGGCGGAAGGTGGCCACTTCCACGACCGTCTGGCCAAAGCGCACGTGGCAGAGACGGAAACGCCGGCCGATGATGAAGCAGTTGCGAAAGAGCTTCTTGACCTGCTGGGGTGACGCATCGGTCGCGATGTCGAAATCCTTCGGCTTGCGGCCGAGAAGGAGGTCGCGGACACCGCCGCCCACCAGGAATCCTTTGAAGCCCGAACTCTTCAACCGATACAGCACTCGTAGGGCGTCAGGATCGATCTGCTTCCGGGACAGAGTGTGTTGAGAGCGGGAGAGAATCCTCGGTTGCATCCGTTGTCTGATTATATCTATTCGACTCGGGTGAAATAGGCACGGCCGTTTCTGCGCTGAACGGTGAAGCTTGACCCCTTCGGGAACAGACCCTCTTCTCGGAACGGAGGCATCGGACGATTGTGATCCACTTTCACGTCGGCGGTTTCGGTGCTAACGCCATCGTCGGTACGCTTGAGCGCGCCAATGAAGATCAACTCTCGAAACTTGAGGTCGGGAAGGTCCAGCACGCCGCCGTCGTGCTTCTTGACGTCTTCAAACACTTGGGTTCACCCTTTATATCCGGCGTCGCGAGCGGCGCGCTCCATGCAATACCCGACGAACCGCATCCACCTCGCATCGGCTACCGAGAGATCTAGGCTTGTCAGGAATCCCTTGAAGAGTCTGCTGTACCGTTCCTTCTCCTTGCGGATGGCGCCCACCGCGCGCAGGCCGATTTCCATCTCCTCCGCGAGCTTCTGCCGCTCGTCATAGGAAAGGATGTGCTCGCGCATCGGTGCTGGCTCCAGCCGAAAGCATTCGTACGCGGTGATGCCCACCGCGTGGGACAGATTGAAGGAGGGCTGAGCCGGGTGGGATGGGATGGAAGCGCGGCGTCCGCACAACGCCATTTCCTCGAAGGTCAGGCCACTCTGCTCAGGTCCGAAGACCAGGCAGGTCGACGCGTCTTCAGGAGCTGTGCCCAGTTGCCGCACGCCTTCGCGCACATCCAGAACCGCGACCTTGTCGTCGCGACCGGATAGCGCGAGGGCCATGGTCGATCCGTGGAGTGCTTCGTCAAGTGTCTTGTAAACCCGAGCATTCTCCAGAATTTCCTGGGAAGCCCAGGCAGTCCGCCACGTTTCGATAGTGCGCCAGTCGGAAGGATCTACCAGACGAAGATCGGACAAACCGGTGTTCTTCATGACCCGCGCTACGGATCCGATGTTCGCGCCGTTCTCCGGACGCACGAGGACGACGGACGGTCGGATCATTTCCCTGAACTCTAATCTGACCTTCAGGGTGACTTAAGGTTCGTGGGGCAAGCTCGGCAACGAAAGATCATGAGCTCAAAAATTCTCCTGGTTGAAGACGACAAAAATCTCGGCGATCAGATCGTCAGCCACCTCACCCGTGACGGGTTTGAGGTCACGTGGCTCCGCGACGGATCCAGCGCGCTCGACGCCGAACCCACGAACTTCGATCTCATCGTGCTGGATCTGATGCTTCCGGGCGCCCACGGCCTGGACATCCTGAAGATCTACCGCGAGACCGCGGAGACTCCGGTGCTGGTGCTCTCCGCAAGAAATGAAACTTCCACCAAGGTCCGCTCGCTGGCGCTAGGTGCTGACGATTACGTGACCAAGCCGTTCTGGCCCGAGGAACTTCTTGCCCGCATCCAGGCCCGACTGCGCCGCCCGCTGTTGCACGCCACCGACGTGATCGAAACCGGCGCGTTGCGCATCGACGTGAATGCGCGGGTGGTCGAGAATGGCGGACAGAAAGTCGACCTGACCCGCATCGAGTTCGATCTGCTGGCAGCACTCGCCCAGCGCCTTGGTTCCGCGATCACGCGTCAGTCTCTGGTCGACCGCGTGCTGGATCCGGATCGCGAAGGTACGAGCCGCACCCTCGACGTCCACTTCTCGCGCGTGCGCAAGAAGCTCGGGAGCGAAGGCGCGCGGATCGCCACTGTGTGGGGCGTCGGCTACCGACTCCTCGCGACGTAAAGGTTTCGTGGTCCTCGTCCCGCCTAAGCCTCGAGCGATGTCGCTCCGCACCCGATTGCTTCTGGCCATCGCGGGATCGGGTCTCGCCATTCTGCTTGGCGGCGTGATCGCGCGCGACATCGCGATCCGATTCGCGGCCGAAGCGGCGATCCACAGTTCCATCGAGGGGCGCGTCGGTTCGATGGATCGGGAAATTTGCGAGGGGGGTCGCGACTTCGAGCGTTTCGGCCGTCGTGGAGATGGCTTCGGCGGAGGAGGACCCCGTGGTCCCGAACCTGCCGGTCCCGGCGGGCCGCCGCACGGATCATTTGGCGGGCTGCCCCGAGGCCAAGGCTCCGGCCCACCTCGGACTGACGAACGCCCAAATCGGGAAGTCGGCCCGAGAGGTGGAGGCCCGCCGCCCGGCGAACGCGATTCGTTCACGGGACGCTTTGGGGGGGGGCAGTTCGGTGGGCCCCGCACAACCCGCGTGTTCTTCTACAATCCAGAGTTCCAGCCGCGCCCTTTTGGAGGGCCTCCATTCCCAGAAAGCGCGAAGGTCAAGCTTCGTTCCGGCGAAACCTTCGTGAACGGTCGTGACGAGGGCGGTTTCTTCGGTGCCGTCGCGACGCCATGGACGGGCGGTGCGTGCACCTACGCGCTGGCCGTCATGCCAACGCCGCCGTCGTTCAATTCATTCAGCTCGCTCCTCCTCGGCGCTCTGCTGCTGATCGGCGCACCGGCGATCGTTCTCTCTCTAGCACTCGCCAAGCCCGTGGCCCGCATTCGCCTGCTGGCAACCGAAGTGCGCGATGCCGCGGCCAGGCACTACGAAACCTCCGTGCCCGTCACCGGGGGCGACGAAATAGCGGAGCTCGGCCATGCTTTCAACGAAGCTGCGGCCGTCGTGCGCGCGCACCTCGCCGAAGTGGAACGTCGGGAGACGGCGCTGCGTGATTTCGTGGCCCACACCACTCATGATGTCGCCCTGCCTCTCTCCGTACTGCTCAGTCATGTGACCAGCCTGCGCCAGAAGGCGGTGGGCAAGGATGCGGACCAGGCCGTCGCGGCCATTGCGCAGGAAACTCAGTACATCGCTTCCCTGCTCGCGAATCTCGAGGCCGTGGCTCGTCTCGAATCAGACCGGGCGCTTCACGAAAACCATCCCGTGGACCTGGTGGCGCTGGTGGAACGCGTCTCAATCCGGCATCGCGGCATCGCGGAGAGCACCGGGGTTGATTTCAATCACTCCGTTCCATCCGCGCCGGTCTGGGTGACGGGCGACGTCACCCTTATCGAACAAGCGGTGAACAACCTCGTCCACAACGCGATTCAATACAACCGCGCGGGTGGCCATGTCGCGCTGGTTCTCGAAGTCCTCGGAAATCACTTCGACCTGCGAGTCAGCGATGATGGCCCCGGCGTTCCGGAGGCCGACGTTGAGCGGCTCGGGGAAAGCCGTTTCCGGAGCGAGGAAGCGCGCTCGCGAAGGCCAAACGGTATGGGTCTCGGCCTGTCCATCGCCCGTGACGTCGCGCGGCGCCATGGTTTCAGCCTGTCGCTTGGGAACCGTGCCGAGGGCGGTTTCGAAGGCGTTTTGAGCGGGTCGCGCCGAAACGAAGAAATTCCGGCCAAACCCTCAATCTCTTAGCAGTTCCGCAAGGTGCGCGCCGTTCTAATGATTCGAGAGGCAAGAAAAAGCGCCTCGATCACTAGCCTTCAAGAAAGACTGAGGAATCAGAAATGAAAAAGCACACACTTACCGTGGCGGCTCTCGCGGTCGCAAGTTTCGGATGGATCTCGATCGCCGCTGCGCAGACGCCTGAAGGCGGACCCCGTCGCCAGGGCGGTCCGGGTGGCCCTGGTGGACCCGGTGGTCCGCCACCCATGGAAATGCTGGCCGCGCGTCTCGGGCTCTCGGATGAACAGAAAACCCAGATCAAGGCCATCCATGAAAAGGAACGCGGAACGGTTCAGCCTTTGATGAAGGCGGCCGGTGAAGCCCAGCGGGCTTTCGACGCGGCGCTCAATGCGGACCCTGCCGACGCCGCCACGATCGGCCAGGCCGCTCTTGCCATGCAAGACGCGCGTCGCAAGGTCGAAGCCAGCCACAAGGCCACGGTGGATCAGGTCAAGGCCCTCCTGACCCCTGAGCAGGCAGCGCGGTTCGACGAGATGGAGAAGCACATGCGCGGCGGTGGTCCCGGCTTCGGTCCCGGCCAGCATGGTCCCGAACGCCAGGACGGGCGGCGTCGCCGGCCCGCGCCCAGCGCGAAGTAACAAACCGTTCTCTGAACTCCAACCCTCCGCGGAGTTTCGATTTCGCAAAGGCCGAGAGTCGCGTCCGCAGGGACAGCGCTCTCGGCTTTGTTCGTTTGCGAGAGAATGCGCCGGTGATTGGGGATCTCCAGGAATTCGACCTCATCGTCGTCGGGTCCGGCCCGGCGGGCGAAAAGGGTGCGGCACAGGCGGCCTACTTCGGCAAGCGCGTCGCGATGATCGAGCGGCAGAGTCAGCTCGGTGGCGCGCTGATCAACACCGGCACGGTTCCAAGCAAGACGCTTCGCGAGACCGCGTTGTACTTCTCCGGCCTCGGCCAGCGCGGGCTCTATGGCATCGACTACACCTTGAGGGAAAACCTGACGGTGCCGCAGTTCATGCACCGTGAAGTCGAAGTGACACGCAGCCTGCGCGACCTCGTCACTCAGAACATGGCGCGCCACAACGTCACGTTGTTCCAGGGAGCAGCCGCCTTCACCGATCCCCATACCATCACCGTGACTCAGGACGGCACAGAAGTCGCCAAGCTGAGGGCTCCCGTCATCCTCATCGCCGCCGGCTCGCGGCCGGTCTGGCCCAAAGACACGCCGCACGATCCGCGTCTCTACGACTCCGACACCATCCTTCATATGGACACGATTCCGAAGTCGATGGCGGTGATCGGTGCCGGCGTCATCGGCTGTGAGTACGCCACGATGTTCCAGGCACTCGGCGTGAACGTGACGCTCGTCTGTTCGTCAGAACAGTTGCTGCCATTCCTCGATACCGAGATGAGCGACCACCTGCGCATGCAGATGGACTTTCTCGGCCTGACGCTTTTTCGGAAGACCGTGCTCACCGAAACCGTGCTTGACAATCGGTCAGGTTCCGTTCTCCTGCGGCTCTCCTGCGGCGATGTCTGGGTCGATCGTGTCCTCTTCGCCACCGGACGACAAGGCGCAACCGCCGACCTCGGACTCGATCGCGCGGGGATCACCGCCAATGATCGTGGCCAGATCAAGGTGAATGAGAACTACCAGACCGCGGCGTCTCACATCTACGCGGCGGGCGACGTCATCGGCATTCCCGCCCTGGCTTCGACCTCCATGGAGCAGGCGCGGGTCGCCATGTGCCATGCGTTCGACCTCGGGTACAAGAATCGCGTGTCGCCACTCCTGCCCATGGCGATCTACACGATCCCCGAGATCGCATCGGTCGGTGAGACGGAAGAGAGCTGCGCGAAGCAGGGCATTCCCTGCCTCGTGGGCCGAGCTTCCTACGAGGGTAACGCGCGCGGTCAGATTGTGGGCGACCTGCAGGGACTGATCAAGCTGGTGTTCCGCAGCCCCGACAAGAAACTCCTCGGCGTTCACATCGTCGGCGAGAGCGCGTCGGAGTTGATTCACGTTGGGCAGGCGGTCCTTCATTTCGGCGGCGGTATCGACGACTTCATCGCGATGGTTTTCAATATTCCGACACTGGGCGACGCCTACAAGTACGCGGCGTACAACGGTCTTCAAGCACTCGCCGCAAAAGGCCGTGCCTCCGCGTCCTGATGCCCAACAACAGCCTCGCTCGAGGCGCTTTGTCGATGATCCTGTCGTCCCTGGCCTTCGCGGTCATGGGGACCTGCATTCAGATCTGCGCGGTAACACTCCCAAACGGCATGGTCGTGTTTTTCCGCAACTTCGGCGGCCTCCTCGTGCTCTCCCCCATCGTCTTCCGCGGCGGCCTCGATATTCTGAGGACGAAACACATCGGACAACACATCTTCCGTGGCATCGCTGGGTTGTCGTCAATGTATTGCTACTTCTACGCGATCTCTCATATGCGCCTGGCTGACGCAGTACTGCTCAACTACACGCTTCCGCTATTCATCCCGGTGGTCGAAACGCTGTGGCTGGGCGAGCCTTTTCCCCTGCAACTGGCTCTTCCTCTCAGCCTCGGGTTCCTCGGAATCATGGTGGTCCTGCGGCCGGGCAGCGGAGTGATGTCGGGATACGCGGTGTTTGGTCTGCTCGCGGGACTTCTTTCCGCGGTGGCGCAGACGGGTGTCCGGCAGCTCACGCGCACTGAACCGACGATCCGCATCGTGATCTACTTCGCGATCATGGGATCGACGCTCTCCGCGACGGCGCTCCCGTTCATCTGGGTGACGCCTGCTCCCAGTCTTTGGCTGATCATCGGGCTTCTCGGAGTCAGCGCAACCGTCGGCCAGCTCCTTCTGACCAAGGCCTACTCGTATGCACCCGCGTCGCAGATCGGCGGGTTCGTCTACACAGGCGTTATCTTCGCGGCCCTGCTCGACTGGCTTCGCCTGGGTCTGACACCTTCGCCGACGTTCTTCCTGGGAGCGGCACTGGTCATGGCAGCGGGCGCGCTCATGTTCCGCATGGCCCGCGCGATTCCCGTCTTGATCGACAGCGAGTAGGGAAGTGCCAGGCGAAGCAACGCGCGCATTCAACGAAGCGGTTCGCAATGACCCGAGCAGCGCCTACGATCAATGGTGCCGTCTTCAGGACGCCTTTGAGACGCGCGGCATCACGTTCGGCGGACGGGCTATGCCGACTTTCCTCCGGCCACAGTTCGTTGATCGCCCAACCTGGGACGCCCTGACCACAGAATCCACCCAACTCATTCGAATCTCAGAACGACTGGCTCGGAACGCCTTCGATGGCGATATCGACCGACTGCTGGATTTCCTGGGAGCGCCCGAGAGTCATCGTCAGTTGCTGCGTCTCGATCCTCCTGGACCCGACGTCTCGCTGTCGCGCGTCGACGGTTTCATCGTGGACGGCAGGGCGCGGTTCATCGAGATCAACTCGGATGCGCCCGCGGGCTTCGGCTACAGCGATCGCATGACTGACGTCTTCCTTACGCTTCCGCTCCTGTCAGAAATGGCGGGTGGAGCGCCTGGCTCGGTGGGTTCGGTGGATTCCCTGGTGCACGAGCTCCGGTCGCACGCCCGAGTTCCCAATCCCCGCATCGCCATCGTGGATCTGCGGACGGTGCGCACCAAGCCGGACCAGGAGATCCTCCGCGAAGAGTTCGAAAGACGTGGGCTCGCGACGGTTCTGGTCGATCCTCGCGACATGGAGATCGTCAACGATCGCCTCGTGGCAGAGGGCGCCGCGGTCGATGTCGTCTACCGCCGAACCGTGATCGGCGAAGTTCTCGGCATCGAGGCGGAAGCTCGTGCCTTCTTCGAGGCGTATCGCCGCGCCCTCTGTGTCTTCGTCAACTCGTTCCGCTGTTACCTGTCGGAAGACAAGGCCTTCATGGCCATCCTGACCGACGAGCGCTACGCCGAACTCCTGTCGAGCGGGGAGCGCGAGTTCATCGCCGCTCATGTTCCCTGGACGCGCAAGGTCGAAGATCGACGAACACAGCGAGGCGGCGTGGGCATTGATTTGGTGAGGTGGATCGAAGGCCATCGCGATGCGTGTGTGCTCAAGCCAACGCATGGATACGGTGGAGCCAGCGTGATCATCGGATCTTCGGTGACTGAGCCCGTCTGGCGGACCTCGGTGGAGACTGCGCTCAACGAGCGCGGCTGGATCGTTCAGGAGCGGGTGACCATCCCCGAGGAGGAGTTCCCGGTCTTCGACGACAACGGATCGCTCCGCTTCGAGTCGCTGAAGGTCAACACCAACCCCTTCTACGTTGGGGGCGCGGCGGTCGGCGCGGTGACCCGGGTGTCGCGAGACCCAGTGATCAATGTGTCAGCGGGCGGCGGGAGCATTCCAACCTTGATCGCGTAGGCCACAAGCGTCAGGCCAATCGGTCGAACACGAGCTTCCCCGCAGTGGCTGAAGCGGCGCTGATGAACGTGCCCCACACAAGGTCCGCGATCGTCACGCTCCACGGCCAGTCTTTGAGGAGAGCCTGACTGGTCAGGTCGAAGGTGGCGTAGGCGACGAAGCCGAAAAATCCCGCCGTCATCGCTGTTCTCGTCCAGGCTTCGCTCGCGTTGGGAAGAATTGCGAAGACCATCAACCCGCTGATGTAGACGACGTAAAAGAGTGCTGCTGCACCCAAGTCGGGCTTCGCCGCCATCAGATGTCCGATCCCTTCCCGGTACAGGGATTTGGCGAGGACGCCGATCCACAGGCCATCCAGAGCGAGCATCACTACGAGAGTGGCGACATACGCCGCAATGTATTTAGTCACGTATTGAGTCTCGCACCGGCGGGAAGAGTGCCCCATTTGACACTCTGTGATTTGTTAAGCCGGTGGATCCTTCTGACGAGTGCTCTGGACGCCGCTCAGCACCGCCAGACCCAGAATGACGAGCGCACCGACCACGATCCACTGACCCGGAACGTGCATGAGGTTGGCCCCGTAAACGAGGCCGCAAAGCGCGAGGATCGCGCCTACGATGTAGATGCCGAAAGACATGTTCGTTCTCCTTTTCAGATACGGCCGCTGAGTGCTAACAGTACGAGGACGACAAGAATCAGGCCAAGACTGGTCAGCGCGGATCGAAATGATTCGCTGGGAAATCACAGGTAGCAAACCCGATGCCACGCGACGAACACGGATCGGCAATGCTAAGGCACGGAAATACGATCGTGAATCGCCTTGAAGGCCGGTGGTTTGTAGAAAGACGGGCCGCATCGGGCTTCGCGTTTCGCTAGATCCGGGAGTCGGCGTAGTCGCGCAGGGCGTCCCGAAGGCTGTGCGGGCCCTCCTGGCTCTCTTCCCACGAAACGAGCCCGGTCGTTTCAGGGATGAGACCCAGCCACGCGGCACCTTCGTCGCTACGCGCCGAACCGCCCATCGCCACAAGCTGGGCGGAAGCGGCAAGCGACTGGAAAGTGCTGCGATGCCGCTTATGGATGGGCAGGATGGTGATCGAGATGAGGCCGCCGGTAGGCGGGCGCAGACGAACGACGCCCGGGCCATCATGAGGCAGAGTCAATTCAGGCATCGGCGCTTTGGTAGCGACCGCAATGGCGGAAATCATGTCAAAAATTTCCTGAGGTCCGTCTTCGGCCGACGCAGCGAACAAGATGCGCGAACCGCCACCACCGAGGAAGAGGAGCTTTTGGTGCCACGTGTCCAGAATGCCCTGAAGGAACATGGCTTGGGTGTGGTACTCGCCCAGGATCCCTGAGGAAGAAAGCCAGGCGACGGCCAGGCGGATCTTGAGCGACGCCAGGGGAATGGCGGCCATCAGCTGGGGCGTGGTGATACGCGGCTTATTGGCGATCACTTCAAGGACCTGCGGCGCCCCGCAGGAAAGATCGTCGGTCACAACACGGATGCCGCGCGCGCTCAGACCAAGACGGGTCCCTTCCTCGGGATAGTGCGCCGAGTTCCGCTCGAACTCATCTTCGAGGCGCACCGTTTCCATGAGCAGCGAGGTCAGTTCGAGCCCGGCCTTCGCTTCAGTGGGCGGTGCTGCGGTAAAAGCGAAAAATCCCGTGCGGTTGGACAACATCTCGATCACCGCCTCGCCGTCACTCAGGCGGAAGATCGAAGCGGAGATCAGAGTGCCGCGATTGAGTACGCACTTGCCCTCGCCGAGCGTCGTGATGATCTTCAGCACGCCGCTCTTGCGGCCGGCGTTGAGCATCTCGAAGACTTCAAAAAGGGAAAAGACCTCGATCTGACCGGAAAAATCGGGTCTCAGTGTGGAACCGGTATTAGGCCGCGCGATTTTCCCCGTTTTTGCCAACTTCACACTCCCTGTCGTCGAGCCCCGTCGTCAGCTTCCAGTTTATCCGCCGCGCGCCGCTTCGGCGAGGGGCTTCGCTCGAAACCACGGCTGCATCGTCTCACACAGCTCGTCCGCAGGTTTGCCACAGTCTTTCCGCAGCGGATTCGACGGCCATTCCACCGAGAAGCCACACCATCTCCACAGACCTTTCCACAGCATTCCCACAAGCCTCCGGCGCGGCGAAGGCGGAATACGAATGCGGCGCTCAGACGCGAACGAGAGGGTCGAACAAGCGACGATGTTCGTCGACCGCGAAGCGATCCGTCATACCTGCGATGTAGTCGCAGATGACGCGATGGAAGCCGTCGGTGTCGAAGCGAGCCTGGTACTGAGGTGGAAGCTGGAGCGGCTCGGCGACGTAAGAACCGAAGAGGTCGCGCAGGATGCGGCCCGCCTTGTCGGCCATGCGCATGACGCGCCAGTTGCGGTACATGTTCGTGAACAGGAACGCCTTCAGTTCGCGGACGCTCTCGGCCATTTCGTCGGAGTAGGAAACGAGACGACCGCCGACGCTGCGAACGTCATCCAGCGTGCGGACGCGACTGCCCTGAATCCGCTCCAGGGTGGTCATCACCAGATCGTTCATGCAGCGGTCAATGATTTTCGACACGATCTGCCGACGAAGCACGGAGTCTTCGCCCGGCCCCTCGCGCAGGACGGATTCGTGAGCCGTGCGGAACAGGCCCACCGCGCGGATCTGATCAATGGTGAACATCGCTGAGTTCAAACCGTCGTCGATGTCGTGGTTGTTGTAGGCGATCTCGTCGACGTAGTCGATCAGCTGCGCTTCAAGCGTCGGAGCCTCGCCGCGCGCGTACTCCTCGGGTGCCTTGCCGTCCGAATCAACCTGATGCTTAATCAGACCCTCGCGGACCTCCCAAGAGAGGTTTAAGCCCGGATAGTCCGGCGAGCGGCGCTCAAGCGTGTCGAGCACGCGGAGAGTCTGACGATTATGTTCGAAGCCGCCGTGGTCCTTCATCAGTTCGGCCATCACGCGCTCGCCGGCGTGACCGAAGGGCGTATGCCCAACGTCGTGCCCAAGGACCAGCGTTTCGACCAGCTCCTCATTGAGGGCCAGAATGCGCGCGGCGGTCCGGCCGATCTGGGCACCTTCAAGACTGTGAGTAAGTCGCGTTCGGTAATTGTCGCCTTCGTGATTGACGAAGACTTGCGTCTTGTACTCGAGGCGCCGGAAGGACGACGTGTGGATCACCCGATCACGATCTCGCTGGAAGCAAGTGCGAAGCGGGTGCTCCAGCTCGGTGTAGCGGCGGCCGCGGCTGTGCGCGCTCTTCATCGCCCAAGGCGAAAGACGCTCGGCTTCCCAACGTTCCTGAGACACGCGATCGACGAAGGTCATAAGACGACGATATTAGTCCCACGCGCTATCGTGCGGGTCAAGCAGTCCGTGGGCTGCTCGCCAACAAGGAGCCTTAACAAAATGGATGAAAAGAAGTCGGTCAACTTCACGGTGGTGCCCGCGGAAGATGCATCGCCGCGCACCTACTCGAATTTCTGCGCGATCCAGCATTCGCCGTTCGACTTCACCTTGACCTTTTGCGAAATGATGCCGATCACCGAAACCCAGTTCGTCGCTGGCCAGGATCATCAGTTCATCAAAGCGCCGGTGAAGACGAAAGTGGTCGTGCCCGTGCAGATCATTCCCGGCCTCGTCGCCGCCCTTCAGGAGAACTATCGCCTGTACCAGGAAGCCTACGGACCGCAGAAGGGGCCGATGCATTGAAGGAGACGAAGCTAAAGGCCCGCACCGGCGAGATCCTGGACCGGCTTGAGAAACTGTATCCCGACGCGGATTGCGAACTCGACTACCGCAACGCATATGAGTTGTTGATCGCGACCATCCTCTCAGCGCAGTGCACGGACAAGCGCGTCAATTCGGTGACGCCGTCGTTGTTCGCGCGCTATCCCACCGCGAAGGATCTGGCCGTCGCTTCACTTCTTGAAGTGGAGGAGATCATCCGGTCGACCGGCTTCTTCCGGTCGAAAGCGAAGAGCATCACGTCGTGCGCTCAGTCGCTGGTGGACCAGCACGGCGGCGAAGTTCCGCGCGATTTCGACGCGGCCGTCAAACTTAAAGGCGTGGGGCGCAAGACCGCGAATGTCGTTTTGGGCCACGTCTACGGCATTGCGGAAGGGATCGCGGTGGACACCCATGTCCTTCGCCTCTCGGCACGCCTGGCTCTGACCAAGGCCGACGATCCCATCCATGTCGAGCAGGATCTGATGAAGATCGTGCCGCAAAAACGATGGATCAAGACCACCGATCTTCTGATCTTCCATGGGCGCCGCATCTGCGACGCGCGCAGGCCGCGGTGTGGTGAGTGCGGGATCTTCGACGTCTGCCCATGGCCTTCGAAGCAGGCCTATGCGATGGGCGGCATCACACCCAAGAAAGTGACGACTCCGCAGAAGTCCGTCAGGAAGAAAGCGGGAGCAAACAGAATGGGAAGGAAGGGATGAGCAGCAGAACCATCGTCGCAGCAGTTTGCCAGATGCGTTCCGGTGAAGACGTCACGCGTAATCTCGCTCTCGCCGATTCGCTTGTTCGCGATGCCGCGCGGGCCGGCGCGAAGTTCGTCACGCTGCCGGAGTGCATGGTTTTCCTGAAGTCGGAAGGCGAGAAGGCGCCCGAGTCGCAAAGCATCGACGGCTCATGGGCGACGACATTTTCCGCGCTGGCGGCCGAACTCGAGATCACGCTCCAGATGGGGTCATTCCCCGAAACATCGACCGCAGGCGCGCCGCCGTTCAACACCGCGTTGGTTTTCGGTCCGACCGGAGACCGCATCGCCACCTACCGAAAGATTCATCTTTTCGATATTGACTTGCCGGGCATGGAGCATCTGAAAGAGTCGCGTGCCACCTCCGCCGGCAAAGACATCGTGGTGGCAGACGCGGGTTTCGCGAAATTGGGCCTGTCGATTTGCTACGACGTCCGTTTCCCTGAACTGTATCGCTCGCTCTCCGCGCAAGGCGCCGAGGTTCTGCTCGTGCCTTCCGCTTTCACGGATCGCACCGGGCGTGATCACTGGGAACTTCTGCTGCGCGCCCGCGCGGTGGAGAACCTCTGCTACGTGCTGGCGTCCGCGCAGTGGGGCAAGCACGGCGCCAAACGCGCGAGCTACGGCCACGCCATGATCATCGATCCGTGGGGGTCGGTCGTAGCGCAGATTCCCGAAGGCGAAGGCGTAGCACTTGCCACTCTGGACTTCGATCGCCTCGATCGTCTTCGCGCCGAGATGCCCGCCCTGAGGGCGCGAAGGCTTTAGAGGCGCCTCACTTCGCCGGGCGCACCATTACCAGCATGGTGGCGAAATCGCTCTCGAACTCGAGCCCGGCCTTGGTCGTTTCACGCACCTGAGTCGCGGTCATCAGCCAGCGTCCGGCCTTTTCCAACTTGAAGGACGCCTTGCCCTCGCCGTCCGTCGTGACGAACACCGACTTTGTCTTCTTATCAAAGATCGCGACGATCGGGAAGTTCGCGAATGGCTGACCGGACTGAAGAAGCTGAACAACAAATTCCTCGCCCTGAGCGAGGCGGGTGGGATCGCTCAGAGGAACCATCTCCAGCACCTGCCCCACGGGGATCTTCCAGGATTCGTCGTCCGCGTTGCCCACGCGGAAGAATGCTTTCGCATGTTTCGCGTATTCCTCGCGCCACTGCTTCGGCTCGGCACGAGCGTTCCACTTCGTGAGCAGTTCCGGCTGGCCGATCTCCTCCGCGTACTCCCCGATAAGTTTCGGGTCCATCGTCAAGGTCTTGGGCTTGAGGGATACCGCCGCGGTCGCGACCCCCGACTTCCCTTTGGGCGCGGTGTAGGTAAAGCGTAGCGACTTCGTCCCCGCAACGGGAACGAGCGTGCTCGACCCGTCGGCCAAACGCACCTCCGCCTTCGCAACCCGCGCCGGAACGATCGCCGTCTCCATGATGGGGAAAACGGCCGTGCTGGAAAGATCCAAACGAACCGTCCCGCCCAACGGGACGAGTGTGAGGCTCGGAGCAAGGAATGTTTCGTGGGCAAAAAGAGTGCCCGCGGCAAAGAACGCGGCGAGGGGAAGAACGAAGCGGTGAAGGCGCATACCAACAGACTACTTCGGTTTCTCAATAAGCGATGGCGTAACAGTCGCGGCGTGGATCCGCACCGGCAACACGGTTCTGAGTCTTCGGATCGATCATCACCGCGGTCGAACAGCCCGACATGCCATACAGACGCAGGCGGCTGACATCGTGACCCATCGCCTTCAACTCCTCGAACACGGAGTCCGGAATCGCGGCTTCGAGGTTGAGCTTGTTGAAGCCGGCGGTGTGCGGCCAGAACGAGCCGTGGAAGTGCAGCGTCTGGAAGCGCGGCCACTCAAACGCCTGATGGATATTGGGATACCAGTCATCCCAGAATTCCACTACGTTCAGGAACGATTCAAGAATCGTCTGATCCTGGTTGTCGCCGCCGGGGGTGCCGAGCGCCATCAACGGCGTATCGCCCTTGAACACCAGACTCGGTGTGAGGGTGTAACGCGGCCGGGCATGCGGACGGATCTGGTTCGCGCGCGTCTTGTCGAGCCAGAACTGCTCACCGCGGATGCTCATGCCGATTCCGGTGTCGCCAAGGATCACGCCACCCGGAATCCATCCACCGGAGGGTGTGGCATCGAAGACATTGCCGGCTTTGTCGATGATCGCCATGTGCGTCGTGTCTTTGGAGACGCCTGCCGAGTCGAGACCGCGGGACCACAAACCGTCGTCCTCAAGGGTGCTCGCGGCCATCATCGTCTCCAGCAAGGGCGACGTCGCCAGCGCAGTCGTTCCATCGGGGATGTTGAACTTCGCGAAGGGCCAATCCTTGACCTTTGTGTCGTACTTCAACGGATCGCCCGCGATGAACGACTTCGAGGCGTGTCGGGGGTCGATCAAAGCCGCCCGCTCCTTAGCGTATGCCTTGGAGAGAAGGCCTTCGGCCGGAACCTTGACGAACTGGGTGTCGGCATAAAACGAATCGCGATCGGCGTACGCCAGCTTCATCGCCTCGGTCACAGTGTGGATGTAGGCCGCGCTGTCGTGCTTCATCGCCACGAGATCGAAGTTCTCGAGGATGTTCAGGGTCTGCAGCAGCACCGGACCCTGACTTGTGAAGCCGTGCTTGTAGACGGTGTAGCCGCGGTAGGTCGTCGTCGCCGGTTCTTCAATGCGCGCGTAGAAGTCGGCGAAATCGGTACGATCAAACGGAGCGCCGTTCTTCTGAAGGAACGCCACCATCTCTGCGGCAATATCGCCCTTGTAGAAACGATCGCGCGCGGCCACGATGCCGGCGGCCCGACCTTTCGCTTTGGCGAGACGCTCCGCTTCCACCATCCGCTTGAGCGTGCGGGCGAGGGTCGGAAGCTTGATCGTCTCGCCTGTCTTGTAAGTCGAACCATCGGCCTTCTGCCAGTAGCGCTGGTTGTCGGGCCATTTCTTGAAGAAATCCAGTTGCCGCAGAATTCCATCCGCGGTGCTCTGCCTCATCGGGAAGCCGCCCTCGGCGTATCCAATCGCCGAGCGGGAGACGTCCACGAAACTCATCGTTCCCCACTTTTCGAGAACGGTGAGTGCGGCGTGAAGTGCTCCGGGGATCACCGCGGGATCAAGGCCAGCGCCTTGCAGCGTCTTGTTACGCGACAGATACCAATCGACGTCGACGGCTTTCGGAGCCCAGCCTTGCCCGACAACCGAAGTGACCTTGCCCTCCTTCTTGGGATAGACCAGCACGAGCGCCTCGCCGCCGAGACTGTAGAGATCTTGCTCGACCACGCCGCCCACCAGCAAGGAGGCAACACCCGCGTCGAACGCGTTGCCGCCTTTCAGAAGGATCTGGAGCGCTGCGACGGTGGTGAGCGGATGACCGGTTGAGACGCCAGCGTTTGGACCCGCCACTAGAGGCCGCAGTGCGGGAGGTCTGGGCTGGGAGAGATCACGCGCGAGCGTCGCGGATTGAGCGTCGGCGCGAACGCTGATCGCGCAAACCGCCATGGTGAGGAGTTCCAGCGTTGAACGGCGATTGAAGAAGAAGGACATCGGCCACCTCGAGCAGAAACGTCGCCAGGAAAAGCCAAGTCTCGGCGAGACCTCGACCCGCGGCAACTCGCGGCAACCACGGGTCGGCCAGCCAATGCGACCAAAGATGGTTTACCCTCCCGTCGCCATGACCCGTCACGTCGGTCCACCCCACGTCCTCAATGTCGCCGATCTGCGTCGCCTCGCGAAAGCGAGGCTGCCGCGGATGGCCTTCGACTACATCGATGGCGGCGCCGATCGGGAGATCACGCTGCGCGACAACACCGCCGCCTTCAACGATGTGCTCTTCCGTCCGCGATGCGCGGTGGCGATCAAGAACTGCGACCTGAAGACCACGGTTCTCGGACAGACCTTCGATCTGCCCTTCATCCTGGCGCCCGTCGGCAGCAGCCGGATGTTCTGGCCACGCGGCGAAGAAGCAGCAGCCCGCGCGGCTGGCAAGGCCGGAACGGGATACACGCTCTCGACGCTTTCGGGTTGCCGGCTCGAGGACGTCAAGGCCGCGACCACGGGTCCGACCTGGTATCAGCTTTATCTCGTCGGCGGCAACGACGTCGCTCGCGCAGCGATGGACCGTGCGAAGGCTGCCGGCTATTCGGCGCTCGTCGTCACCATCGACACCCCGGTCGCCGGCCTGCGCGAGCGCGATCCCAGGAACGGCACCAAGGAACTTCTCTCGGGCAACCCGTTCACCATGCTTCCCTTCCTGGGCCAGATGATCACGAGACCTTCGTGGCTGTGGTCGTGGTTCCGCGATGGCGGCCTGATGAACTTCCCCAACATCGTCCTGCCCGACGGCCCGATGGGCTACGCCGATGTGAACGCCGCGTTGATGAAGTCGATGGTGTGCTGGGATGACTTGAAGTGGATCCGCGAAGCGTGGAAGGGGAAGATCATCGTCAAAGGCGTGCACATCGGCGACGACGCGCGTCGCGCGATTGACGAAGGCGCCGACGCGATCGTGGTCTCGAACCACGGCGGCCGACAGCTCGACACCGTGGCTCCAACGATCCGCGTGTTGCCGGAAATCGTGGCCGCCGCGAATGGCCAGATCGAAGTGCTGCTGGACAGTGGCATTCGCGCAGGCAGCGACATCGTGAAAGCGCTGTGCCTCGGCGCGCGCGCGATCCTGATCGGACGCGGTTATGCGTATGGACTTGCCGCAGCGGGCGAAGCCGGGGTGACCCGCGCCATCGACATCTTCCGCGCCGACCTCACGCGCACGCTGCAGCTTCTCGGGGTGGACTCCGTTTCCAAGCTGGATCGCTCCTTCGTTGACGTGCCGGCGGAGTGGCTCACTCGCACGAACCGGGCGTGACCCTTTCCTGGTCGATCGCCGCAGCACTGATCGTCCTCATCAGCCTCGCGCACTCGTACCTCGGAGAGCGCTACATCCTGATCCGGCTCTTCAAGCGCGATCTCCCGAAGCTCTTGGGCGGAGTCGAGTTCACGCGCGGCACACTCCGTTTCGCGTGGCATCTGACCTCGGTTGCGTGGATTGGCCTCGGAGCCATGCTCTTCGCCGTCGCGCGAGCCGAAACAGCGACGCGGACCTCGGTCGGCTGGATTCTCGCGGTCACGTTTCTCATCCATGGACTCGTGGCGCTGCTGGGCAGTCGAGGGCGTCACCTTTCCTGGATCGTGTTCTTCGCGATCTCTGGCCTGGTGTTGATCGGCTAAACGATCGCGCTCAACACCTCGCTCGACATCAGCACTCCACGACGGGTGAGGCGGACCCTTGTCTCGCTCACCTCGAGCAAGCCGGCCTGAACACTGCGATTGAAGGCCTCGCCGAAATGATCCATGACGTCGACTCCGTGACGGGCCATGAACGTCGCGCGATCGATTCCTCGACGCACGCGCAATCCGGTCATGACGGCTTCCTCCAATCGCTCCTGGCGTGACGGCCTCCGATCGCCTGATCGCGCGCTCCCGTGGCTTTCAATCGCCGCGCAGTAGGCACCGAACGTCGGCTCGTTCCAGAACCGCACGCCGCCGTCGAATCCATGAGCGGCCATGCCGAAGGCGTGGAACGGTCCGTCGTCCCAGTACTTGAGATTGTGGCGCGATTCGAATCCGGGACGCGCGAAGTTGGAGATCTCGTAGGCGTAAATTCCAGAGTTGGCGAGAAGGTCCTCCGCTTCTAGAAAGAGATCCGCGACCAGATCGTCATCGGGAAGATGAAGCGTGCCTTCCTTCGCGCGATGCGCGACCACCGTCTTTCCATCCGTCTCCAAAACGTAAAGACTGACATGGTCAGGACGAAGGTCAAGGAGACGATGAAGATTGCCGAGGCATCGCTCGCGCGTCTCGCCAGGCCAGCCCAGGATGAGATCCATCGATAGGTTGGTGAAGCCGACCGCGCGAGCGGCGCGCACGCACTCTGCGGCGTCGCCGCCGGTGTGGTCGCGAAACATCTCGCGCAGAACAGCGTCGTCGAAGGACTGAACCCCCAGGCTGAGACGATTCACGCCAGCCGCGCGCAGAGCCGCGAAACCGCGTTCGTCCAGATCTTTCGGATTGGTTTCCAGCGTGATCTCGGTATCAGCCGCAATGTCGTAACGAGAACGGATCGTCGCGATGATTTCGCCGATCTGATGTCCTGGAACCAAAGACGGCGTGCCGCCGCCGAAGTAGATGGAGTCAGCGACGCCACCACGAGATGACTGAATCTCCTTTGTGAGCGCGTTCAGGTAGCGGTCACGACGAGAGTCAGCAGGGCGGCCCGGGTCAATGGCGAAATGACAGTAGGCGCATTTCTGAGCGCAAAACGGAATGTGGAGATAGATCCCCAGCGGACGTTCCGAACGACGAACCATCGCTGAGTTCCGCGCCTCGGAGATGGCCGCGGCGGCCGAGGCGCCTGGTCGTTCCTTCGTCTCCGTGGGTCGCATGGAGTTCTCAATGAATGGAGTGACGCTGCCGCGTCACCAAGTCTCGAAGGAGCCTTGCGACCCACTGCGCTCAGGAACGGCGCCTCGGCCTCCGCTCGGATACAGCAGCGCGCATGTCAAGAGCGAAGTCGAGGAGTCGGCGTCAAAGACCAGGACCGTCTTCCCGAGGAGTGCGTTCGTTTTCATCCGACGTGGCGATCTGGCCGATGGAAAGATTGGTTCAGTCTGAGGCAAACTTCGGGTCCGTCGCAATGACGGAGCCACTACCGCGGGCCGTTGAGGGCGCCG
>JBDSLN010000149.1:0-4177 GCA_039916365.1 Vicinamibacteria bacterium | reverse complement strand
GATTCGCCTGGTTGAAGTTCGCGAAGAGCAGCGAGTCCTTCGTCCGGTTTCCGACGTACGCGAGGTCGACCACGACGCTCTTCACCAGCTCACGCTGAACCGAGAGGAAGACGCTCTGAATCGAAGTGGTCTTGTTGTCGCGAGGAACGTAGGTGATGTTGGCGACGAGGGGATTGAAGCGGCTCGGATTGGTAAGGTCGGTCGGGTAACCCTGCTGCGTGGTCCGGAAAGTCGGATCGAGAGGATTGCTCTGCGACACGACGGCGGTGATGACCTGAGGACCGTTGATGGGCAGGAGGTTTCCGCCGCCTGCGCGGTGGAAGTGGATGTAGGCGATGCCGAATCCGCCGCGAACGACGGTCTTCGGATCAAGCACGTAGGCAAAGCCAAGACGCGGACCGAAGTTGTTCTTGTCCGGGTTGACGAGGTACTTGTCGGCATCGGTCGCCCTGATGAGGGTCTTGGTCGAGGGATCGTAGTTGGTGGCGTTGTTGTCGCGCTCCCACTGCGGCGTTGCGTACTCATAGCGCACGCCGAGGTTCAGGGTCAGCTTGTCGTTGACTTTGAAGTCGTCCTGCACGTAGCCGAAATACAGGTTCTGACGCATGTTCGCGATGAAGAAGTTGGTGAGCGCGTATTGGCTGCGCAGGCCAAACATGAAGTCGGCGAGGTTGTAAAGGTTGCTGGCGGCAGCACCCGTGGGACGGCTGAACTGACCGCTGTAAGTATCGCGGCCGTAGAGGGGGTTGACGTCCTGCACTTCAGTCTCGATGTGCTGGAACTCGACGCCGAACTTCAGAGAATGACGGCCCGCGCTGCGCGTGTAGTTGAGCTTGGGATTGAACACCGTCGGAAACTGCCACTGCGGATTGGTCGCCTGACGGCCAAGGTCGGAGAATCCTGTCGTGAGCTGAGTGGGAAGACCGCCCGCCACGCGCGGATCATCGGGGAGACCGCTGATGCCGTACTCCGACGCCGCGCCGGGCGTCCCAAGCCCCGGAGGATTCTTCCCCGCCACCGTGCGCGACCAGGCGAAGCGGAACTCGACGAGTTCGTGATCGCTCTTCGTCCAGGTGAGACCGGTGGCGAACTGCTTGTTGGTCGTGTAGGTCAGGCCGTTGCCGGCACCGCCGGAAGGCAGAGGAAGAAGCGGCTCGTCGAAAATGTCCGACTTGCGGTACCCGTAGCGGGCGAAGGCGCGCAGCGACGGATTCACCTGGTAGTCGATCTTGCCGTTGTATTTGTTGTTCTCGTTCGTGAACTGTTGAAGAGTCTGATAGTTGCTCGCCGCACTCGCGTTGGTGGGATCGGGAACGCCGCTGAGCACCTTCGCGGCAAAGGCCGTCATGGGAATGCGCGTGCCCGCGGGATACGTCTCTCCGGTGATCGGGTTGCGGACGGCCACCGAGAGGATGCCGGAGCGCTGGGCCGGCGTCGCGATGGTTCCAAACGCAACCGACTTACGGTTCTGGCGGAAACCTTCGTAGTCCACGAGGAAAAACGCCTTGTTCTTGATGATGGGTCCGCTGACCACGCCGCCGAACTGATTGCGACGCAGAGGCGGCTTCTCACCGTTGATCGGCTTGAAGAATCCAGTCGCGTTGAGCTTGGTGTCGCGGAAGAACTCCCATAAGGATCCCTTGAAGTTGTTGCCGCCGCTCTGGTACGCGACGTTGATGGTGGCGCCCCCGGCGCGTCCGTACTCGGCGCTCATATTGTTGGTGACCACCTTGAACTCGGCGAGCGCATCAGGCGGAGGCTGCATCACCTGGTTCGAGAAGCCCTGGTTCGATGTTCCGTACGCGTTGTTGTCGATACCGTCCAAGAGGAAGTTGTTGAACGTGCTTCGCAGGCCGTTGACGTTGAAGGAGCCTTCGCGCAGCGTCGAACTGCTGCCCGTGCCGATAGCCGACTGGCGGACGCCGGTGGTGAGAAGCGCGAGCGAGGAGTAGTCGCGGCCATTCAGAGGAAGTGCCACGGCCTGGTCATGCGTGATCACCTGACCGCGCTGCGAGGAGTCCTTTTCCAGCGGATTCACATCCGCCGTGACTTCCACCGCTTCGCTCAAACCGCCCGGGGAGAGGACAAGGTCAACGCGCTGGCGGGCGCCGACGCCCACGCGCAGTTTGTCGACGGACGACGGCGCGAAGCCATCAAGCGTCGCCGTCACTTTGTAGGTGCCCAGGCGCACCGTGAAGAACTCATAGCCGCCGCTCCCATCGGTCACCTTGTTCTGGGTAGCGCCGGTGTCGAGATTCAGAAGGGTGACGGTGACGCCGGGCGTGACCGCGCCGGATTTGTCGTGCACCGTCCCGAGCACGGTGGCGGTTTCAAACTGGGCTGAAGCGGGCAGCGCAAGCGCCGTGAAGGCAGCACACACCAGAGCGAGTGTTTTTCTCATAGAAGTCCTCTGTGGGGGGAATACTTGTACGACCGTGGCGGGACTGTACCTCATCCTCCTCGGTGCCCAAGTATCAAATCGAAGTTAAGTCCTTTTTCCTCCCATGCGGCGCCCGTCTCAGTGATGCAGCCACAGCGCCCTTGTAGAAAGGGCCAGACGACAAAGAGACCGCGGGCGCGTGCTCCTGCCAGTGCCGCTAACTTCAACCGCTTCAGTCGCTGCCGGTCGGCGGTCTCGTCAAACCCCGTGGCACCGCTCTTGCTCCATACGAACGCATGTGGATCTCTGCCCTTGTACTCGCCCTTGCATCCGTCGCTGAACCTAACTTGTCCCCGGCTGAGCCGAAGCCTTCGGTGAGGCCCGCACCCAAGGCGCCGACTGCCTTCGACCGAACCCTGCGTCTCCAGGTGCTGCTGGATCGCGCCCACTTCTCTCCAGGGGAGATCGACGGCCAACCCGGGGGGAACCTTCGCTCGGCCGCGGATGCGTTCAAGCGGCTCAAGATGGATGGCGCGACCCTCGACGACGCTGCACTTGCCGATGCGATGGCCGCCACCGATTCGGCCCCTCCTCTCGCGACCTATGCAATCACCCAGCAGGATGTTGCCGGCCCGTTCGTGAAGATTCCGCCGGACATGATGCAGCAGGCCAAGCTCAAAGCGCTCGGGTACTCATCAGCAATTGAGGGCCTTGGCGAAAAGTTTCATGCGAGTCCCGCTCTTCTGAAGCGACTCAACCCCCGCAAGCGGTTCGTCGCATCCGAAGAAATCCAAGTTCCTAATATCGCGCACCCCGCGCTGGGCAAGGCCGCGAAGGTCATGGTCAACAAGACCGATCAGTCGGTCACGGCACTTGATGCGCAGGACGCAGTGATGGCGCGCTATCCCGCGACGCTCGGAAGCGACAAGGATCCGCTCCCCCTGGGCGACTGGAAGATCAACGGCGTCAGCCACAACCCACCCTTCCACTACAACCCGGCCCTCTTCTGGGACGCGAAGCCAGAGCACGCGAAGGCTGTTCTGCCCCCCGGTCCTAATAGCCCGGTGGGTGTCGTATGGATCGATCTCTCCAAGGAGAACATGGGGATCCACGGAACCGCGACTCCCTCGGTCATCGGAAAGCGCCAGTCGCATGGCTGCATCCGTCTGACCAACTGGGACGCGGAAGAGCTCTCGGCCATGGTCTCGCCGGGCATCCCCGCCCAACTGGTGGAGAACTAGCGCTTGGCGAAGTTTGCGACGTTCGTCCTCGGACTCCTCACCGGGATTCTCTGCACATATTTCTTCCTCACACGAGTGTGGTGGCCGGATGTTCGCTTCCCCGGCGTGGCGCAAACGATGCAGCCGACTGCGCAAACTCCGGTCCCTGAGCCTCCGATCCCCGTGGCTCAGCAGTCACTGATCCCGGACCCCACTCCGGAAGGAATTCCTGCTTTGCCGGAAGCTCTCGCTTCGCCACCCTTCGATCAGGCCATTCCCAGCATCCTTCCCGGCGAACCGCCTCCGCCCATCCCACAAGTCTCCACATTGCCCACACCGGAAATCGCGAACGCTGACCTGCCTATTCTGACGAGCGACATCGACAAGCTGCGCGCGCGCGCTTTGTTGATCCCGGTCCAAGGCATCGAGGGCAAGAAGCTCCGCGATGACTTCAACGATGACCGCGCCGGAAAGCATCACGAAGCCATCGACATCATGGCGCCGCGAGGCACTCCGGTTTTCGCGACCGACGACGGAAAAATCGAGAAGCTTTTCACCAGCAAGCCGGGCGGGCTCA
>JBDSLN010000148.1:0-4485 GCA_039916365.1 Vicinamibacteria bacterium | reverse complement strand
TTCGCGTGGTGCGCGGCGAGACCAGGGTCTTTCGCCGCGCGCGCGGCTTTGTCCCGGAGGCGATTGCCCTCGGCTTCGATGCTCCTCCGTTGCTTGCCGTCGGGGCGGACCTGAAGAACACCTTGTGCCTCGCCGAGGGCGGCTCGGCGATTTTGAGCCAGCACATCGGAGACATGGAGAACCCGGAGACTCAGACCTTCTTCTTCGAAACGCGCGACCGGCTCCAAAAGCTGTTCGGTGTCCGGCCCCTCTTCGTGGCCCACGATCTCCACCCGGGCTATCACACGACCCTTCTCGCCGCGCGCATCGGTTTGCCATCTATCCCCGTGCAGCATCACCACGCGCACATCGCGTCCTGCCTCATCGACAACGGGCGAAGGGATCGAGTGATCGGTGTGGCCTGGGACGGCACCGGCTACGGACCCGACGGGACGGTGTGGGGCGGCGAGTTTCTGGTGGCCGACCTTGAAGGGTTCCACCGGGTCGGCAGAATTCGGCCGGTTTCGATGCCGGGCGGCGACGCGGCGATTCGAGCGCCATGGCGAATGGCGCTGTCCCACGCGCTTGCGGCTGGAGTTGCCTGGCCGAAGAGCGTGGAGTATCGGGGGAGCGCCACCGTGTCCACGATGCTCCGGAACAACGTTCAATGCGTGCCAACATCGAGCGCGGGGCGATTGTTCGACGCGGTGGCCGCGCTTCTCGGGCTACGCGCCGAGGACGCATATGAGGGGCAGGCCGCAATGGAGCTGGAATCCATGGCCATCGAATGTGATGAGCCTTACCCGTGGTCGCAGATCGAGTCTGATGGAATCATCGATGTGGATATGCGTCCGCTGGTGCGGGCGGTGCTGGAGGATGCGGGAGCAGGCGTCGCTCCTTCCCGCATCGCGGGACGATTCCACAGCACGCTCGCGGCGATGATTGCCGGAACGTGCCGGAGGATTCGCGATCAGGTGGGCTTGTCGACCGTGGCTCTGAGCGGCGGTTGCTTCCAGAATCGGCTGTTGACAGAATCCACCGCATCGGGGCTCACTAGCGAAGGCTTCGAGGTGTTACTCCACCGGCGTGTGCCCTGTGGTGATGGCGGTATTGCTTTGGGGCAGGCGGCGGTCGCAGGGTGGAGGTTCAAGAATGTGTCTGGCAATTCCCGGTAAGGTCGCCGAGATCTTCGACCGAAAAGGCTTACGGATGGCCAAGGTCGACTTCGGCGGCATTCGCCGCGAATGCTGTCTCGAGTGCGTGCCTGATGCCCGATTGGGCGACTATGTCCTTGTCCACGTGGGCTTCGCCTTAAGCGTGATCGACGAAGAGGAGGCGAAGCGCACGTACGAACTCTTCGAACAGATGGGTCAGCTCGCCGAACTGGCCGCCGAACAGCCCGCGGAGCGCGACGCTTGAAATACGTGGACGAATACCGTGACGGCCACGTCGCCCGCGCCCTGATCGAAGAGATCAGACGCGCGGCGACAAGGCCGTGGGTCATCATGGAGGTCTGCGGCGGACAGACGCACAGCATCCTCTCTCACGGAATCGACCGTCTTCTTCCGAGCGAGGTCGAACTGGTGCACGGCCCCGGCTGTCCGGTGTGCGTGACGCCCCTTGAAATGATCGACAAGGCTCACGCCATTGCCTCTCTGGACGACGTCATCTTCTGCTCGTTTGGAGACATGTTGCGAGTGCCAGGTTCACGCGGCGACTTGTTGTCGCTCAGAAGCCGCGGCGCCGACGTGCGCGTCGTCTACGCTCCGCTCGATTGCCTTCGTATCGCGCGAGAAAATCTCGGTCGGCGCGTTGTGTTCTTCGGCATCGGCTTCGAAACAACCGCGCCCGCCAATGCGCTCGCCGTTTCGCGAGCCCGAAGCGAAGGCGTCGCTAACTTCTCCATGCTTGTCTCCCACGTCCTGGTGCCGCCCGCGATCACCGCGATTCTTCAATCACCTAAGAATCGTGTTCAGGCTTTTCTGGGGCCCGGTCATGTCTGCGCGGTCATGGGCTTTCGCGAGTACGAGCCCATTGCCAAAGCCTACGGCGTGCCCATCGTGGTGACCGGATTCGAGCCTGTCGATCTCATTCAAGGAGTTTTGATGGCGGTGCGTCAGCTCGAGGCGGGTGCGCACACGGTCGAGAACCAGTATGCGCGCGTGTTAGGGCGCGAGGGGAACGAGGGAGCCAAACGCCTGATCTTCGACGTGTTCGAAGTGACGGATCGGAAGTGGCGAGGTGTGGGTTCGATTCCCAAGAGCGGCTATCGGCTGCGCCACGAGTACCGCGCGCACGATGCGGAAAAGCTCTTCGAAGTGGAACACATCGAGACCAGGGAGTCGGAGATTTGCATCAGCGGTCAGGTCCTGAGAGGACTGAAGCGCCCGACCGACTGTCCGGCGTTTGGTACTTCATGCACGCCTCAGAGCCCTCTCGGCGCAACTATGGTGTCAGCAGAGGGGGCCTGTGCGGCCTACTTCAGTTACGGCCGCCGTCGCGAATCCACACCCGCCCTTGAGGCCATGTCCCGCTGAGCGTCACGCATGCGTGAAGGCTGGCTTCGGAAGACCCGCGAATCGGCCCGCGTGGCCGAGACCTTGATGGAGACGGACGGCGACCGTCTGGATGCGTGCGTCGACGCCATGACCGAGCGCTTCGCGCGCGGCGGACGACTTTTGACCATGGGCAACGGCGGCTCGGCCTGCGATGCGCTTCACATGGTGGTGGAATTCCAGCATCCCATCATTGAGAAGAGACGCGCGCTGCCGGCGATGGCTTTGGCCGCGGATGTGGCGACCCTGACTGCGGTGGGAAACGACGGCGATTTCTCGATGGTCTTCGTCGAACAGTTGCGTGTCCTTGGACGCCCCGAGGACATCGCCCTCGGCATCTCGACCTCCGGCCAGTCCGCGAATGTCACCCGTGCACTGACCGCCGCGCGCGAGATGGGCATGCTGACCGTGGCTTTTTCTGGGCGTGACGGCGGGCGGGTCGCGTCGATCGCCGAATATTGCTTTGTGGCACCCTCGTTCAGCATTCATCGCATTCAGGAAACGCACACACTTCTTTTGCATCTTCTGTGGGACGAGCTTCAAGTCAGGCTCGGAGCCGACGATGTCCTCTGAGACCCCGTTTGACTCGTGTCCCGCACCCTACCGCGAGAACGAACGAGTGCAGCTTGGACATGGCAGCGGCGGCGCCATGACCACTCAGCTTGTCGAGGGGCTCTTTCTTCCGGCCTTTTCGAACGACACGCTTTCTCGCCTTGATGACCAGGCCGTGATCGATCCTCCCAAGGGACGCCTCGCTTTCACGACGGACTCGTACGTGGTGACACCCATCTTTTTCCCGGGAGGCGATATCGGCAGTCTCGCGATTCACGGAACCGTCAATGACCTCGCGATGTGCGGGGCGCAACCCCTTTTTATCTCGGCCGCCTTCATCCTTGAGGAGGGACTGCTCCTGTCGGACCTGCGTCGCATCGTTCTTTCCATGGCGGCGGCGGCGAGGGCGGCCGGCGTTTCGATCGTCACCGGGGACACCAAGGTTGTGGGCAAGGGCTCGGGCGATCAGGTCTTCATCAACACCAGCGGTATCGGTACCGTGCCGGACGGCCTTGAGATATCGGCGAGTCGAGCGCGTCCCGGAGACGCGGTGCTCGTCTCCGGAACCCTGGGCGACCACGGTCTCGCCATTATGGCCGCGCGTCAGTCCCTCGGCCTCGAAGGAGAGTTGCGCAGCGACAGCGCTTCCCTTCATGAACTCGTGGCCGCGCTCATCGCCGCGTGTCCGGGCGTGCATGCGCTGCGCGATCCGACCCGGGGCGGCGTGGCCACAACCCTTTTCGAGGTCGCGGCGCGCGCCGGCGTTGGTGTCGAAGTTGATGAGACGGCGTTGCCGGTCAGAGACGATGTGCGCGGCGCGTGCGAGATTCTGGGGCTTGATCCTCTGTACGTTGCGAACGAAGGCAAGCTGGTTGCCTTTGTCGCCCCAGCCGAAGCGGACGCAGCGCTCGCCGCGCTCAGGGCCCACCCTCTGGGCAAGAACGCGGCACGGATTGGAACCGCGACCACGGCCCACGCCGGAGACGTCTTCCTGCGAACCCGAATCGGCGCACTGCGCGCGCTGCTGCGTCCGCACGGGGAGCTGCTCCCGCGCATCTGCTGACAGGACGCCCTCTCTCCCGCTGCCCCCAGGTCGGATGTCGACGGCCCGTAACGCGCCGCTACGAAAGACCTCTCCGGTCTGTTCTGAGGCTGTATAGTCGAACGGGCGCACGGTCCCGCCGAGGCTCGCCGAAAGTGGCATCAATGAGCAGTCTCCTCCCCGAGAACGAGGCCGAACGCCTCGCCGTCCTCAACGAATACGGCCTCCTCGACACACCACCTGAGGCGGTCTTCGACGACGTGGCTGCGCTCGCCGCGCGCTTGTGCCAAACCCCCATCGCGCTGCTGAGCCTCGTCGACCACACACGTCTGTGGTTCAAGGCGCGTTTCGGTCTCG